>CAZAXU010000021.1:0-39726 GCA_964489245.1 uncultured Flavobacteriaceae bacterium | reverse complement strand
CGCTTCGCTCTCGGGACAAGCTACGCCCGGTGTATCCTCTGTCTAAAACGGCAAACTTTTGCAAATTATTGCCTTGGGCATCTTTGAGTAAAATGACATTGCCCCAAGCATCAAAAGCACGTTTTTCAACAATATTGCCGTTGTTGTCTGAAATGGCAATGATACTGCCCAAATAGTCTCTGTGTAAATATAAGAATTTGCTGCCGCTGTTGTCCTTTCTGAATATCTACTCCACAAACGGAACACTTGCGAGAGAGACAAAAAACGAACCGGCATTCAACAAAAAAATCCAATTAATCATATCTGTCACTATCAATTTATCACATCATCGACATATTTACTTCTTTAAGCGACATTTTGGTATTCTTTTCTTTTTATATCTTTGTATCAAACAATTGGGGATAAAATAAACACTTAAAATTTATGATTATGAAAAAATTTACTTTTTTAATGCTGACAATAATAAGCATGAATATTTCAGCACAATTTACAGATATCACCGGAACCGTTCCGGGATTTTCTTTCGCAGTTTCTGCTTTTGGTGATGCCGACGGCGACGGCGATTTGGATCTATATCTTTCGGGAATGGACAACGGCTATACAATTTCCGGAGGATTATTTATCTATGATGCCACATCGGAAAGCTACACCTTATCAACCACAGCAAATATTCCTGCTGTTTATATGGGTTCTGCAGATTGGGGAGATATTGACGGCGATGGCGATCTAGATATTGTTATCATGGGACAAAACGCATCTTATACCGATATAACGGAAATCTATAAAAACAACAATGACGGCACATTTACCGCCATGAATGCAGGACTTGAAGCTGCAGAACAGGGTGAAGTGAAATTTTGCAACTTGAACAACGATTCTCATCTTGATGTGTCAATTTCAGCAATCAGCGGTGCTCAAAACAATCCGAGAATCACCAAACTATATAAAAATGATGGAAATGGCGCTCTCACGGAATTGACAAGTGTTTCCCTGCCGGGAATGAACTACGGACGAATTAAATGGGCAGATTATGATAATGACGGTGACCAAGATTTTGTCTTATCCGGATATGATGATAATGGTGGAGGAAGCGGCACTTTCTATACTAAAATATTTACCAACAACGGCAACGAAACTTTTACAGATTCCGGCATCAGTCTGCACCAAGGCTGGCTAGGTGATACGGAATGGGGAGATTATAACGGAGACGGTAATATTGATTTAGTGCTTTCAGGAACCGGAGGAAGTGGAACAGACAGATTCACTTTGCTCTATAAAAATAATGGTAATGGAACCTTCACGGAATTGAACCCCGGATTTGAGGCGGTTTCTCATAGCGGACTTGAATGGGCAGACTTTGATAATGATGGTGATTTAGACTTGTTTTTGACCGGCAGCACAAGCGCACCGGGCGCCGGAACAGGAGTCACGCATATCTATATCAATGAGGGAGGTGATAACTTTACTGACCTTTCCGGCTTATCCTTAAGCACATCTGCCTACGGTGATGTAGATAGCGGAGATATTGACGGTGATGGAAAAATCGACTTAGTGATTGCCGGATATGATAATGCTTTTGATCCATCATCTAAAATATATAAAAACGACGGCAGCTTGAACATCAGCACCAATATTGCCGATAGCTTTAGTATCTATCCCAATCCCACCACAGGAACGATTTATGTTTCGAATAATGGCAATCAAACTTATTCTGTCAAAATCATAGATATTTTGGGAAAAACCGTTTTGAACAAACAAAATATTTCCGCTACAGTAAAAACAATTGATTTAGACAATCTCAAAAAAGGAATTTACCTGATTCAAATCGAACAAAATGACCAACTGCACACACAAAAATTAATCTTGAGATAGAATAATTTCCGTAAAAAAAATCAAATAATTTATATCGATGGCACTTCGGGTGCTATCGATATTTTTTTATCTGCAGAAAAAATACACATCAAAAACATTTATCTTTTATATATTTGCTCCATACAAGATTATTCTTTGAATGAAATTAAAAATCTTATTTATCTTTTTGTTCGGCTTTCAGCTTTTGTTTTCACAAGAAAAAAATGTCTTAAACAGAAGCATCTTTTCAATTGATAAGCCCTTCGGACTTAATATCACACAAAAAATAGGCGGAGCTCTTTTTGGAAAAGACGCCCCCCAAGCCATTTTGCTCAATTGGAATATCAGCAATTATTCAAAATCGGAGAAATTCAGCATATTCGGCTATACGGATTATGGCTTTTCATTTCTGTATCACGATTTTATTGACAAGACTTTAGGAAAAAATTTTGGCATTTATGCCTTTATGGAATTTCAGCTTAATCATCCTCGACACAAAAATCGGATCAGTCTGAGAATCTCACAAGGAATTGCCTATAATACCAATCCGTATAACAAACTCACCAATCACAAAAACAGGTTGTTCGGCTCACATATTCTGCTGCCTTTTGATGTGGCTTTATATCTGAGTCATCCCAAGATATATAAAAACTGGGGAGCCCAAATCGGTCTTGCCGTTTTTCACTATTCAAACGGAAATATAGAATCACCGAATTTCGGTGCCAATATTCCGAGTTTTACCCTTGGAGTCAATTATGATTTTAGAGAACAAAAAGACATTCCTAACGAAAGAATTCCTTTTCCCAAGTATGATAAAGCGTGGAAATACTGGGCTGTTATGCGTTTTGGCATGAACGAATCAGACTATTATGACAGCGGACTTTATCCGTTTTATATTCCTGCCTTTCAAGTTGAAAAACGCTTGAGCTACAGACATAATCTCTCCATGGGAGCAGAATTGTTTCTTTCCTATTTTTTGAAAGAAGTGATTCGATATGAATCCGAAGCCTATCCGGAATACGGCAACAACAAAAACGCCGATTTTAAAAGATTCGGCATTTATATCGGAGATGAATTTGTCTTTGGAAAATATGGTTTTCTTATAGATATCGGATATTATTTATACTATCCTTATTCTTTTGAACAACGCTTCTATTCCAGACTGGGAAACAGGTTCCGCTTTGGCAAACATTGGTCGGGATTGTTCACGCTGAAAACACATTCTTTCAGAGCTGAAGCGGTTGAATTTGGACTGATGTATAATTTTAAATAAATATTATCTTTAAAGGAAAAAGTTGAGTTGAGCATAGCAAAAACGAAATCCCGAGCTTTTGGCTCGGGGGAAGATAAGAAAAGAGATATTTTGTTTTGACGTGATTTTTTGTGAAAATCATGACAAAACAAAATGACACGACAAAACATAATAAATTGAATAACAACAAAATATGAAAATATAAAGCTATGAAAAAAATATTTATCATATTGAGTCTCATCGCCACCTTGTCTTGCTCCAAAGACAGTTTGTTTTGTGACTTCTCCGGAAAATCGGCAACACAAACTTTTCAGCTTAAAAATTTTGATAAAGTTGAAATTAACCAATCCATTGAGTTGATTTTGATTGACGGCAGTGAAAACAAAATGGAAATCACTGCAGATAAAAATGTTTTAAAAAAAATTGAATATCATATTGACTCCGGAAAATTAATCATCAACAATCAAATGAACTGCATCCGAGAAAATCCGAATGCAATTGCCACAATCAAGCTGACTGTTGATGAAATCGATGAAATCATTGCCAACACAAATAAAACCGTAAAATCTGAAAACCAATTACACTTCAACCGATTTAAAATTATTTGCGAAAACAACAGTGTTGGCAGCAATAATATTGCCGATTTTGATTTAGACCTTGATTGCAATCGTGTTTCTATTGTATCCAACGGCAGCAGTCTGTTTAAAATCAAAGGGCAGACCAACCACCTTTTTGTCGGATTCTATGCAGGAAGCGCCATCTTAGAAGGAAAAGAATTGCACGCCAATCACATCAATATCATGCACCGTGGTGCTGCCGATATGCATCTTTACCCAATTCAAGATATCAGAGGAAAACTGTTTGGATACGGCAATGTATATCTTTATCATCGTCCACCTATAATCAATGTTGATGTTTATCCCGGCGGAAATTTATATATTGTGAATTGATAAACTCATGCATACAAAACGAATATAAATTCTTTTAATCAAAAATTGACAAACATATGAAAATCAGAAAATTTGCTGCTATCGATATTGGTTCAAATGCCGTACGCTTATTGATTTCAAACGTAATTGAAACCAAAAAGAAGACAAAATTCAAAAAAGTGTCTCTGATCAGGGTGCCGATTCGTTTGGGAGCAGATGTCTTCATCAAAGGCAAAATAAATTCTCGCAATCAAAAAAGACTTCAATTGACCATGAATGCCTACAAGAATTTGATGGATGCTCATGAAGTGGAAGCCTATATGGCAGTTGCCACTTCTGCTATGAGAGAAGCTGAAAACGGAAAAAATCTTGCTGATAAAATCCGACAAAATGCCAAAATAGATATTCAAATTATTGACGGTGCAACAGAGGCAGAGCTGATTGCATCCACTGATTTGGAAGATTTACTTTTGCAAAACAAGAACTATCTCTATGTTGATGTTGGCGGCGGCAGCACCGAATTCAGTATTTTTATCAAAGGAAAAAAAATCACGTCAAAATCTTTCAGACTGGGAACTGTTCGCATTCTGAACAAAATGGTCAAAGACAGCGAATGGAAACATGCAGAAGAATGGGTTAAAACACAAACCCGAAAATTGGATAAAGTCTATTTGATCGGCTCCGGGGGAAATATCAACAAAATTTTTAAAATGTCCGGAAGAATTCCGGGAACACCACTTTCCAAAACCTATCTCGATGCGCAATATAATTTCTTGAAATCGATGAAATATGAAGACCGAATCAGAGAACTGGACATGAATCCGGACAGAGCCGATGTGATTATTCCCGCCACAAAAATATACAGAAAAGCCATGCAATGGAGTCATGCCGATAAGGTTTTTGTCCCAAAAATAGGTTTGGCAGACGGCATTATAAAATATCTACATGAACACGGATCATAACATCAAAATTATCACTTACGCCGGCAAAGATTATCAAAAAGTTGTTAAGCTCCGCTACAAAGTTCTCAGAAAACCTTTAGGTCTAAGTTTCTCTGAAATCGACTTGCAGCAAGATAAGGATGAGATTATTATCGGAATATTCAACCAAAAACGAATTATTGCCGTTCTGCAACTGAAACCCCTGGAGCAAAACACCGTAAAACTTAGACAAATGGCTGTTGACAATGACTACCGAAGAGGGGGTTATGGAAAAAAACTTATCCGGTTTGCAGAAGATTATGCCCGAAAAAAAGGCTTTCGTCAAATTATACTACATGCCAGACAAGTTGCCTTGGGTTTCTATGAAAAGTTAGGCTATCAAAACACAGACTCAGCATTTACAGAGGTTGGAATCCCACATTTCAAAATGTATAAAGACTTATAACAACTCTTTGTCAATCTCCAAAGCTGAACTCTTTGGTTATCCGGCTAACCGGAGCAGCAATAAAATATCCGATACCGTTTTCTATCACAGAATTGGGATTGCCGGGAACCGATGTGGTAAACGGTGAGCTGCCAAAACCCATATCGCCCAATTTATCCAAAGTCTCAAAATAATCAAACACTTGTTTGTCTATATGATATAATCTCATTTTAACCCTTGTTGGCGTGTTATCGGGAAAATATCCGTAATAAGACATTTTATAACGTTGCGCTTGCGTGTCATAATCCGTATCGCTAAAAAGAACAGGACGCAAATAATCTTCTCTCCACTCGTGTCCGGAAGATGTCTGAGTATAAGTTATCATATAATAATCTTTTTGATTAGGGTCATCCTGAAAAAAAAGTTCCAATTCATAATCTCTCCATTCATCATGCCTAATTTCTTTGATATCAAAATCATTCAAAACAACCGCTCTCGGCATTTGTTTTGTTGCAAGCACATGATGGCTGTCTTTATCAATCTTCAGTCGATATATTCCGGTTTGAAGTGCGGGTGTCGTTGTTCTATAGACTTTTGATGCATCCGGCGTGAATATGATATCATTTCCCTGAGGGTCAACAACAATAACCTGCGCATCAGAAATAAGCTTGTCATTATGCCCGTTAGATGAAGTCAGTCCTTTAGACCAAGACAACTTTACAAATGATTCTTGTGCGTCTGAAGAAATAATCGATTCCACAACAATGGTCGGAGGCATTTCTTCCAATTTAAGATTCACTTTTTTTTCACACGCAAAGAAAAAAGGTAATAGTATAAAAATCAATATATATTTTTTCATGTGTTTATGTTTTTTAGAATTTAAAATTATAACTAATTGAAGGCACCCATTTAAACAACGTGACTTGCTTTGCCGTCAAGTCATTATTGTTTTCATAATCTCTCTTAAAATAAATCAAATAAGGATTCATCTGTCCGTATGCATTATAAACGGAAAAATTCCAACTAGACCTGAATTTTTTAGATGGATCGTTGTGTAATGTCACCGACAAATCCAATCGATGATAATTTGGCATTCTTCCACCGTTTCTCTCCGTAAAATAAGGATATTCTTGTCCGTTTATGTTATAAAATCCTGCCGGAAAAGTCACCGCATTTCCTGTATAATACACCCATACGCCGGACAACTCGGTTCGCTCGCTGAGTTTATAATTTGCCACCACGGAAATGTCATGAATTCTGTCTTGTTTGGCAGAAAACCATTTTCCGTTGTCAATTCCGTCAAACTGTTTCAACGAACGAGATAATGTGTAGGAAACCCATCCGGTAAGCTTTCCTTGTTTTTTTCTGAGCATCAATTCCAATCCGTATGCTTTTCCTTTTCCATAGAGCAAGTACTTCTCAACCTTAGGATTTAATGTAACACTCGTGCCTGTTTTATAGTCCACCACATTTTTCTGATTCTTATAATAAACTTCCGCAGAAAATTCCAATAGTCCGTCTCTCATGTTTCTGAAATAGCCCAAGCTTTCCTGATGCGAAACTTGTGGTGGAATATTCAGTCCGCTGGGCATCCAAACATCTGTCGGATTGGATGAGGTGGAATTTGACATCAAATGCAAAAATTGATAGGTCTTGGCATAAGCGGCTTTAAAAGATTGCCTATCATCCAAAGCATAGCTCAAGCTGATTCTTGGTGCCAGACCATGAAATATTTTGACAATATCTGTTTTTCCGTATTTTTTCTTAAAAACAACATCCCCGTCAGCATTATACTTTTCAAAATTTCCGGGACCAAAGTGGATGAAATTGGTATATCTCAAACCATAATAAAGATTAATATCTTCCGTGAGTTTCTGTTCATTCGATGCATAAATTGCACTCTCCAATAAATATCTGTTTTGCAAATTTGGCATACTGCCGTCTTCTCCATTCATATTGGTTCTGAAAACTCCCGGCTTTATGGTATGATGCACCAACTCAAAACCAAAATCTATTTTGTTTTTATCATTGAGATAATAGTTGAACTTATTTTTCAACGAAACATCTTGAATCTTGGCGCCCAAGTCAAAAAAATAAGTGGTCGTTCCTTTTTCTTTCAAGTTGATCTTATAATTATAGTCGCTAAAAATCAATGAGGTATTTGAGAACAATTTGTCATTAAAAATATGATTGTATCTCATAGTTGCAGTTGCATTTCCCCATTTGAAAGACATCTTATCCGCCCCATCTTCAAACCCGAAAACATCTCTACCGAAATAGCCGGAAACAAACAAACGATTGTTTTTGTTGAATCTATAGTTTGCTTTCATATTAAAATCATAGAAATATAACGAAGTATTGTCCAAATCAGGATCGTTTTTTATGGCTTTCATGACGATATCCGCATAAGTTCTTCGGGCAGAGACCACAAATGATGATTTATCTTTTATGATTGGTCCTTCAAGTGTTAAACGAGAAGAAATCAAACCAATGCCTCCCTGTCCGTGAAATTCCTGATTATTTCCTTCCTTCATCCTGACTTCAAGCACGGAAGAAAGCCTGCTGCCGTATCTGGCAGGAATGTGTCCTTTATATAAATTTACATCCCTGAGAGCATCTGAATTAAACACAGAAAAGAAACCCATTAGATGAGAAGCATTATATACGGGAGCTTCATCGAGTAAAATCAAATTCTCATCTAAATTCCCTCCACGAACATAAAACCCAGATTGTCCTTCTCCTGCCGTTTTCACTCCCGGAAGAAGCTGAATGGTTTTCAAAATATCCTTCTCTCCCAAAAGAACAGGAATGTTTTCAATCTCTTTGATGCTGATTTTATCCAAACCTACGGCTGTAGTCCTTATATTTCTGGTTTTATTTTCCACACTAATCACCACTTCTTTCAGTGACTCGTTATCAGGAACCAACAAAACATCTTGCCGAACGGACTTGTTTAAATCTATGTGAATTTCTTGTGTTTTATATCCTAAAAAACTATAGACCAAAATGTATTTTCCGGCAGGCAAACTCAAAGAATAAAAGCCGTAATAATTACTCACGGTTCCCTTAGTAATATTGTCCTTAAGAAAAACGTTCACTCCCATTAAATCTTCTCCGGATGATGCGTCTCTTAAACTGCCGCTAAGGGTATATTTTTGTTGGGAAAAAAGCGTTGTAGATAAGAATAAAAAAAGAATAAAAAACCTATTCATAGTCTGTGAATTTTAAGCAAATATGCCCGCAAAAACTATACCGTACGTATAGGGTTTGCCGAAAAATCCACAAACAAAACAGTTAAAAAATAGTTAATTTAAAACGCCTGCCGTAAACAAATTTGTTTTATTTTTGTGAATATTTTAACATATCGATTCAAAATAAAATTCAACCTTTGTTGTAACAAAAGATGCAATTATCAGTCTTTCTAAAAACCAAAATAATCAAATCGATGAAAAAATGCAATATTGCAATTGCTTTGCTTTTCCTGTTATCAATTCATTCTGCATATTCTCAGAATAAGCAAGGAAAAGAAATTGAAGCCGTTAGAGTACAAAAAACGCCAAAAATTGATGGCATTGCTTCAGATGAAATATGGGACAAAGCAAACACGGCAAGTGATTTTTTTATGTTCAATCCGGGAGATGGAGATCCTGCTCCAAAAGACTATAAAACCGAAGTAAAAATAGCCTATGACGATGCCGCACTCTATATTTTGGCTATTATGCATGACCCAAATCCGGATGATATTCCAATGGAATTTGCACTAAGAGATCAGTTTGCACAAGCAGACAGTTTCTCTATTCTGATTAATCCGTTTCTGGCTCCCGGAAACACCTATATTTTCACGGTTTTATCTAGCGGAACACAATTGGATGGCATTCAAGGAACCAACAATTCCGATATGAGTTGGAATGCCGTATGGAAATCCGCCGTAAGCTTCACAGACAAATCTTGGGTTGTTGAAATGTCTATTCCCTACTCCGCACTACGTTTCAAAAATAATAACGAACAAGAATGGGGAATTACTTTTGCCAGAAATATCACAAAGAGAAAAGAATCCTATTCTTGGACTTATGTCGACAAAAAAAAGGAAGGTGATGTTTTACAATTTCTGGGCAAAATAAAAGGAATTCAAAACATTAAACCTCCTGTCAGATTGAGTCTTTATCCTTATGTGTCTTTAATCAACACCAGTTATAACAAAAAAAACACTTTTGGCTATAGCTATGGAATGGATTTGAAATACGGTTTGAGCGAAAGCTTCACCTTGGATGCTACTTTAATTCCGGATTTTAGTGATACCCCTTACGACAATGTAACGCTAAACCTCGGTCCTTTTGAACAATTCTATAAAGAAAAACGACAATTTTTCACGGAAGGCGTTCAGCTTTTCAACAAAGGAAACTTATTCTATTCTCGCAGAATAGGTAGCAAACCCACCGAATTCGGAAAAGCTAAAAAAGAATTGAAAGAACACGAAATCATTGAAGAAAACCCTTTGAACACACCGCTGATTAATGCAATCAAAATATCCGGCAGAATGAAAAACGGTTTGGGAATAGGTTTTCTCAATGCCATCACCAACCAAGCAAAAGCCACACTTAAAGACACCCTAAACGGACAAACAAGAAATGTGGTTACAGAACCCTTTGCCAACTATAATGTCATGGTGTTGGACTATGCTTTTAAAAATAACTCATCAGTGAGTTTGATCAACACAAATGTGGTCAGACAAGGTTCAGGAAGAGATGCCAATGCCACCGGATTCGTCTATGATTTGTATAACAACAATAATACAACAAATCTAAAGGGAAATGTGGCAATGGACTATATCAATGACCACAAAAAAACAGAAAAAGGATATAAAGGAGAAATGACCCTTTCAAAAAAAGACGGCAAACACAACTATGGAGGCGCAATAGAATTTATGGACAACAAGTTTAACATCAATGATTTAGGCTTCAATCGAAGAAATAATTATATTGAATATGCCCTGTTCTACAACTATGGCATCTTGAAACCCACAAAACACTTCAATCGTTTTAACATTGAACTTTATGCAGACACGGAATATCGCTTCAAACCTTATTCTTATGCTGACTATGTGATTGAAGCAAAAGCATTTGCCACCAACAAAAAACACCTCAGCTATGGAATGGGACTAAAATATATGGGTGATGAGTATGACTATCATGAACCCAGAGTTGAAGGCAGATATCTGCTGAGTTCACCCAACACCGGAGGTTGGGCTTTTGTATCCACAGACTATAGAAAAACGCTGGCAATTGATGCCAGTGCCGGCTATTTTTCATCTATAAAAGATGATCAAAACTTTTTTGAAACCCGACTTTCAGCCAGACTAAGAGTCTCCAATCAATTCAAAATCAAATTCCGGGGAAAATATCAAAAAAAGAACAACTTCAAAAGATTTGTCAAAATTGATAATGACGATATTATTTTTGGAAACAGAGAGCAACACAGCCTGACGCAAACATGGACATTTATTTATAATTTCAATGTCAAATCAGGCATCAAAGTCAACTTCCGATATTATTGGTCTCCCGTTCGTTATGATAAGTTTTATATTCTCAATGATAACGGCAGCTTAACTTCATCCAATTATTCAGGAAATCATAATCTTAATTTTAATATTTGGAATTTAGATATTGGTTATTCATGGGAATTCGCTCCCGGAAGCCAAATGTCTCTTCTTTACAGAAACAATATATTCAAAGTCGATGAGCAGGCAGAGCTTAACGTGCTTGAAAATATGAGCAATTTATTTGCTCAACCCCAAAAGCATAGTTTTATACTGAAAGTAATCTATTATATAGACTATAACACCGTAAAAAATCAATGGTTTTAAATTCTATTGACTAAATTGCAACAAATCTAAAATCTTGAACAAAAAAGACCTGTTTGGAAAAGCATTGTATGACTATTGGTTTGACCATAGTCCCGAAGATATCATCACTTGGACCAATCTTACCCCACAAGAGATATTGCCTGTTTCCTATCTTTTTAGAGACTTTGACGAAATGCCTGTTACAGAACAAAAAGCTTTGAAAATGTGTCGAGGAAAGATTCTTGACGTAGGTGCCGGAAGCGGCAGTCATAGCATATGGTTGCAAGAACAAGGGCAAAACATCACAGCAATTGACTTTTCAGCATTCGGACACAAAGTGATGAAAGATCGGGGTCTTAAAGATGTTGTATTACAAAATTTCTTCTCCTATGAAAAGAAAAAGTTTGACACTATTCTACTTTTGATGAATGGTGTCGGCATTGTTGGAAAAGCCAAATATGCACATCGATTGTTTCAACAATTAGACAAACTGCTTTTACCTGAAGGGCAAGCGCTTATTCACTCATCCGATTTAAAATATTTGTATGAACTCGAACAAGGATATCGTCTGCCCAAAGGAAGTTATTACGGCGATTTGAAATTTCATATCTCATACAAAAACGAAACCGAATATTTTGACTGGACTTATCTGGACGAAGAAACTTTGACTGCCGTAGGAGAACAAAACGGATTTTTTGCCGAGAAGATTGTTACAAGCGAATACGGTGATTTCCTGATGAAAATGTTTAGAAAATAAATCTTACTTAAACAGCATGATTCTAAAGGTCGTGCCCCGATTCACTTTAGATGACTTGACAAATATTTTTCCTTTATGATAGGTTTCAATGATACGCTTTGTTAGAGATAAGCCCAAACCCCAACCACGTTTTTTTGTGGTATATCCCGGATTGAAAATCTCTTTGAATTTTGATGATGAAATTCCTTTTCCGGTATCCGATATATCAATCAACACCCGATTGTTCTGCTCTGAAAAAGAGATGCTTATTGTTCCTTCACCGTCCATAGCATCCATGGCATTTTTTACCAAATTTTCAATCACCCAAGCATAGAGCTCAGGATTTATTTTTGCGAAAATTTCCTTACGTTCCTTTTCAAGTTTAAATTCAATTGATTTAGGACTTCGATTACGCAGATAATCAACCGTCTGAGTCGTAATTTCAATCAGATTCAGATGCTCCAATTTGGGCATAGAACCTATTTTTGAAAACCGTTGAGAAATGACATTCAGTCGTTGAATATCTTTTTCCAATTCTTTGACAGGAATCTTTTGAGTATCATCTGCTTTCATCAGTTCAACCCAGCCAATCAAAGAAGACAGAGGAGTGCCAATTTGATGTGCTGTTTCTTTGGCAATGCCCGCCCATAACTTATTTTCATCAGATATTTTTCCCGTTTTATAATATAAATAAATCAGTCCTAAAAAAAGTAAAAAAATCAACACCAACACCAGTGGATAATAAGTCAGCTTGTTCAATAAAGAAGAATTTCCATAATACAGCTTTTGTTCTTCTCCATCATCCAGATTGATTAATATCGGCGGATTCTGCTTCTCAAATTCCTTGGCTTTCTTCAAAAGCTGAAGCGTGTCTTTTATTTTTATATTATAAGTCCCGTTTATATTGTTTTGGCTATCAACCAAAATGATAGGAATTGTGCTGTTGCTTTGAATGATATTCAACGGCAAAGTAATGCTCTTACTTTCATCTAATCCTGCCTCTACGAGATACTTATCTGCCAACGCCCAAATCTCCATCTTTGTGCGTTCTTCTTCCTTGAAAGCTTCAAAAAAACTATTGGTTTTCCACAGAATAAATGCCAATACGAATAAAGAAAAAACAATAAACAAAGCTCTTTTATGTTCGCTCAAATAGTCTTTCATAGGTTTATTTTATCATTTTTAATATCCAAAGCTATTGCTTTTTTGAACATTTATAACGTTACTCGCAAAAAAAATATTTTATCGAATTTATTCAACCGTAACCGATTTTGCCAAGTTTCTGGGCTGATCTACATTACAGCCTCTGTAAACAGCAATATAATAAGACAACAACTGCAGCGGTATGATTGAAAGTAGCGGAGAAAATGCTTCCAAGGTTTCAGGAATTTCAATCACATGATCTGCCAATTCTCTCACTTGTACGTCTCCTTTGGTTACAATGGCAATAATTTTTCCTTTTCTGGATTTGATTTCCTGAATATTACTGACAATCTTTCCATATTGTCCTTTTTTGGTCGCCACAACTACAACAGGCATATTTTCATCTATCAAAGCAATTGGTCCGTGTTTCATCTCTGCTGCAGGATATCCCTCTGCGTGAATGTATGAAATTTCTTTGAGTTTCAGGGCTCCCTCCAAGGCAACAGGAAAATTAAAACCTCTTCCCAAATACAAGAAATTGGCAGCATCTTTATAGTTATGTGCCACTTGCTGAATCAGCAAATCAGACTCTAATGCTTGTTCTATTTTTTGCGGAATAGTCTGCAACTCGGAAAGATAACTATTGTATTCGCTGATAGAAATCGTGCCTTTTTCTTTTGCCAACTTAAGTGCCATGATTGCCATCACCATGACTTGAGTTGTGAATGCCTTGGTAGAAGCCACACCAATTTCAGGACCTGCATGCGTATAAGTTCCCGAATCTGACTCTCTCGTAATCGATGAACCGACCACATTACAGATGGCATAGATAAAAGCTTTTCGTTCTTTAGATATTTTAATCGCCGCCAACGTATCTGCCGTCTCTCCCGATTGTGAAACAGGAATCACAATATCATTCTCTTTGATAATCGGATTTCTATATCTGAACTCAGAACTATATTCCACTTCAACCGGTATTCTTGCCAACTCTTCAAATAAATATTCACCGACCAAACCGGCGTGCCAAGATGTTCCGGCGCCAATCATAATGATTCTGTCGGCATTTAAAAATTTGTTCAGGTTATTATCTATTCCTGCCAGCTTAATCATATTTCTTTCAGGCAAAACTCTACCCCGCATGGTGTCTCTAATCACATCAGGCTGTTCATTGATTTCTTTCAACATAAAATGGTCATAACCTCCTTTTTCAATTTGGTCTAAACTCAGCTGCAGTTCTTGAATATAAGGGATGATGATTGCATCGTCTTTGATATTCCTGATCTCCGGTTCTCTACCCGCGCGAATAATTGCCATTTGTTCGTCCTCAAGATACAAAGCATTCTTGGTATATTCAATAAAGGGTGTTGCGTCAGAAGCAATAAAATATTCATTTTCTCCCAAACCTATTGCCAAAGGACTTCCTAATCTTGCCATCACAATCTCATTGGGTTTATTCTTATCAAACACTACAATGGCATAAGCGCCAACAACTTGATTCAAAGCAATTTGAACCGCTTTCCCCAACCTAATATTCTCATTTTGCATCACATCTTCAATCAAATTCACCAAAACTTCGGTGTCTGTTTCGCTTTCAAATGTAAAGCCTCTTTCTTCCAGTGTCTTTCTGATGGTATCATAATTCTCTATAATCCCGTTATGAACAATAACCAAATTTCCGGAGTTTGACGTATGCGGATGTGCATTGACATCATTCGGGGCACCGTGTGTTGCCCATCTTGTATGACCAATGCCCACATTTCCATATTTTGCTGTTTCGTCACCAAAAAGTCGCTCCAAATCTTTGACTTTTCCTTTGGTTTTTCTGAGAATCAAATCATTGTGATATAGCGCAATTCCGGCACTGTCATAACCACGATATTCCAAACGTCTCAATCCATTAATAATGATTGAATAAGCATCTCTGTTTCCTATATAGCCTACAATTCCACACATAAGTTATTGTTCTTTTTTTTGAGTTAGTTTATATACGTTCTTAAATAACTTCTCATCAACAACATCAAACGTATAATTTCTTCGTTTTGCCATTATTCGGGCAACTTCAAGAGCACGATCATACCGATAGTTTGCCAATTGACCTCCTCCCCATTTAAAAGACGGAAAAAATTTAGGTTGATAATCTCCCCCGTAAATATTGGCACTCACACCAACCACCGTTCCCGTATTGAACATCGTTGATATACCGCATTTTGAATGGTCTCCCATAATTAAACCACAGAATTGCAAACCGGTATTTTTAAAATCTCTTGACGGATAATGCCATAATTTGACCGAGGAATAATTGTTTTTTAAGTTTGAATTATTGGTTCCCGCTCCAAAATTACACCATTCTCCCACAACCGTATCTCCCAAATATCCATCGTGTCCTTTATTGGTATTTCCAAAAAACACTACCGCCTTCAGTTCTCCACCAACTTTTGAGTTTGGACCTAAGGTTGTGCCTTCATAAATCTTACTCCCCATTTTCACCACACTATTATTCAAAACGGCAAAAGGACCTCTTATCATATTTCCTTCCAATATCGTCACATCTCTGCCTATATAAATCGGACCGTTTTCCGTATTGAAAATGCTTGCTTCCACACGAGCTCCTTTTTCTACAAATATTTTTCCGGTTCCAATCACCTGATTGCTCTCCCCGAGTTGTTCACTCGTTCTGTTGGCAGTAATATTGTCAAAATCAATTTCAATTTGGGCTGCATTTTTTTGAAAAATATCGTATAAATTTACGATTTGCTCCATCTCAAAATTCAATTCCGTTTTTTGAACAACAGCAGATTTCAGCTCCCGCACATTTAGATGTTTTGAACTGCGTAAAGCTATCAACTGCTCTTGCTTGAACAAAGCCTCTTTGTCTTTTAAATTAATGATTTCTTGTAATAATCGTTCATCAGGAAAAACAGATGAATTGATATAGATGTTGTCTTGTGCAATATGCGGAGGAAACTTCTCCTGCAAATAAGCATCTGTCAGATAAGAAATTTCTTGATCCAATAAAGAAGTCCATTTTTCTTTAAGTGTCAGAATGCCACACCTGATTTCAGAAACAGGACGGAAATAAGTCAACGGCAATAAATTTTCCTTTATGCCGATATCGTCAAACAATATATAATTCATCGATAAATAGCAGTATAATTCCTTTGTAATTCATCTATAACTCTACCAACGCAAAATTAGCAAATTATGTTATTCGGTCGAGAAATATTTTCACAGCGAATATTTGGCAACAATTATGCCATATTTTGGTTAGTTTTTACTAATTTAGCCACATCGATAAATCCTAAAAAAATGGCATCACCAATCATTGCTCCGTCTATATTATCAGCTGATTTTTCCAACTTAGGAGAAAGCATTGAAATGATTAACCGCAGTCCGGCAGAATGGATTCATTTGGACATTATGGATGGAAATTTTGTACCCAACATCAGTTTTGGCATGCCGGTGATTAAAAGTATCCGGAAATTAACCGATAAAATTTTTGACGCACATCTGATGATTGAACAACCCGAACGATATATTCATAATTTCAAAGTTATCGGTGTCGATGTTCTAACCGTGCACTACGAAACACAAATCCATCTCAACAGAACCATCGATTTAATCAAACGCATTGGCATGAAAGCAGGTGTTGCCCTTAATCCGCATACATCTGTCACTTTTTTAGAAGATATTATCGGCGATTTGGATTTGGTGCTTATCATGTCTGTTAATCCCGGATTCAGCGGTCAGAAATTCATCGAACAGACCTATAACAAAATTCAAAAAACCAAAGAACTAATTACAAAAAACGGTTCAAAAGCATTGATTGAGATAGACGGTGGCGTATCCGATGAAAATGCAAAAAAGTTGGTTGAAACAGGCGCAGACATCTTAGTTGCCGGAAGTTATGTTTTCAACAACAAAAATCCAATGGATGCTATTGGTAACCTGAAAAACATAAACAAGTAGACTTTGTCTTATTCCAATTGATTTTTATAATTCCTTTAAAGTTTATCATTTTTTAATTCCTGTTTACAAATTTATTGATTAAATTTGTAGTATCTCAAATTGTCCGGCTATGCATTATAAAGTATACATAAATAATAAATCTTTTGTGCTTACCGATGTTCTGGACAACTCAGACAAAACCTATCATTATGATAGTATCCACTTGGATGAAATCATGCAAAAATTAAAGTATGGCTCCAAACGAGAAATCTCTGTTTTTCATCCCAATCTTGAGATAGCATGGAAAGACTTTCAAAAACATTTTGATGTCATTGAGGCTGCCGGAGGAGTTGTTGAAAATGACCAAAGCCAATACTTGCTCATCTACAGAAACGGCAGATGGGATCTTCCGAAAGGCAAGATGGAGGATGGAGAAACACCTGAAGAAACCGCTATCAGGGAAGTCAAAGAAGAGTGCGGCATTCTGAATATCGAAATAGACCGTTTTTTGTTAGACACTTTTCATATTTTCACGGAAAACAATAAAAAAAGACTTAAAATCACGCACTGGTTCAAAATGCATGAGAACAATAAAAGCCCGCTTATTCCGCAAACAGAAGAAGGTATAGAAAAAGTGGAGTGGATTGATATCAACCGCAATGATACGCACCTTTCAAACAGCTATGAGAACATAAAGCTTATTTTTGAAGACCTGCGCAGCAAATCCTTTCAATAAGCCCGTATCTTGAAATTTTCAAATCAATCTAATTTTTTTTCTTATTTTTATACAGTCCAAAAAGACACAAAGATTATGAGAAAGAAAGTAGCCCGAAAAGAAATAAAAGGAATCTCCCAACAGGAACGTCTGAATAAAAAGCTTATTCAATCAATAAGAAAAACATCGAAAGAAAAAGATGCCGACTTTTTTATTAAAAAAATTCTAGCCGGAGATAAAATCTATTTGAGTCGCGCCATCACACTCATTGAGAGCAGTAGTCAAAAGCATTTTGAACTCGGACAAAAAATCATTAAGGCTTGTCTGCCATATGCCGAGAAATCCATACGAATCGGCATTACGGGAGTTCCGGGTGTTGGAAAAAGCACTTTTATTGAAAGTCTTGGAAAATATTATACAAGACAAGGGCATAAAGTAGCCGTTTTGGCTGTTGACCCGAGCAGTTCACTGTCAAAAGGAAGCATTTTGGGCGACAAAACACGTATGGAAGCATTGAGTCGCGATGAAAACGCCTATATCCGTCCATCTCCAACAGGAAACACACTTGGAGGTGTGGGCAGAAAAACCAGAGAAACCATTTTGCTTTGCGAGGCTGCAGGCTTTGACCGAATCATTATCGAAACCGTTGGTGTAGGGCAATCGGAAACTATTGCACATTCTATGGTCGATTTCTTTCTTCTGCTCAAATTGGCAGGCGCAGGAGATGAATTGCAAGGCATTAAAAAAGGAATTATTGAAATGGCAGATCTCATCGTCATCAATAAAGCCGAAGGAGACAACCTGCATCAAGCCGAATTGGCACAAAAGGCATTTGAGTCCGCCTTACATTTCTATCCTTCCAAAAGAAATAGGTGGCAACCAAAAGTGATGTTGGCAAGTGCCATCAATCATGATGGAACAGACAGAATTGCCAAAGAAATAGATAATTATATTCAATTGAGCAAACAGCAAGATTTCTTTGAACAAAAACGAAAAAACCAAAATCAATTTTGGCTGTTTGAAACCATCAACCAACGCCTAAAAGATAATTTTTACAACAAGCCTGATATTAAAGAAAAGCTTCCGAAACTATTAGCAGCACTTTCAAACAAAGAAATCACCGCATTTGATGCTGCTGAAATATTATTGAAAGCCAAGGATAAATAAAACTCCCTTATGAATAAGACCTCCGGAAACCTTGTAATTCTTATTACATTTCTATTGCTTCAATATGTGATTGTCACTGTTTTTCTCATGCTTAACTATGATGGGGGAAATCTGCTTCATCCACATGCCAATCATTTTATTTTAGACCGGAACTATTTGAGTGATTTGGGAAGAAGCATCACCTTTAACGGACAAAAAAACAACTTATATTTTCTCTATACCCTCACTTTAGGATTGGTTGGAATCGCCACGATTTTATTCACCGCCGTATTGTCAAAATCAATTCTCTTGAAACATCGTTTCCTACCCGTATTTTTCGGATGGATTGCAGGAATCGGCTATATCGGCATTGCGCTAACACCTGTAAATCAAAACCTTCAAGCACACATAATTTTCGGAAAACTTGCCTTCCTGGGGTTCTTTGTAGCAAGTATTCTAATCAGTGTGTTGATGAACAGAAAAAAATATTCCGGCATTTTTAAATTAATATCCGTTTTAAATTTCTTATTGTTCTTTTACTTGTTATTAATGTTTTTCGGACCGCATTCATCAGATGGCATACAAGCACTACAAATCAGGACTATTGCACAAAAAAGCATGGTCTATCTTCAAATTTTTTTGTCTGTCCTGATACTAGTCAGACTGCAAACCATCAAAAGCTGATTTGATTTTTTCTTGAATATCTTTAAATTCCGCCTCGGAAAATTTAAGCTTATTACCAAAATTCATGTCACTCATCTTGTTGATGGGAATCAAATGAATATGCACATGCGGCACTTCCAAGCCAATCACCGCCATACCTATGCGCTCCACATCGAAAACTTGTTCTTGAGCTTTTGCAATTTTTCTGGCAAAACACATTAAATCATGATAGTCTTCACCGGACAAATCAAACAGTTTATTTACTTCTTTTTTGGGAACCGCCAAGGTATGCCCCTTTGCATTTGGAAAAATATCTAAAAAAGCAATATGCTTATCGTCTTCCGCTACAACATATGCCGGAATTTCTCGGTTGATTATCTTTGTAAAAATTGAAGCCATTTTATTTTAAATTTATCGGTTACAAATTTAGTTATAAAATTATGAATATACGATTTGGTTTTCTTCCAGAATCTCCTTTCCCATATATCTCAACATGATTTGTGCCACGGCAAGCACATCGTTTTCACAATACTTCCGAATTCTTGGCAAATCCTTATCCTCATAATAGACTTGTGCTACATCTTTGCCCTCAATATCTTCTTTCGGAGAAGGAATATCTAAGATATGGGTTAGCAAATCCAGAGACGTATAGTGTTTATAATCTCCAAAACGCCAAAGCTCCATAGTGTCACAGAAAGGTGTTTCCCAAGGCTTTTTGCCAAAAACTCGAAGTTTTTTCGGCAAAGAAATCCGGTTGATAATCATTCTTCGGGCAATATACGGAAAGTCAAACTCCTTTCCATTATGTGCACATAACAGAAAATCCTTAGGGCTGAAATATTTACTGTTGAGCAAATCTGCAAATTGTTCCAAAATTTCCAACTCATTTTCAGATGCAAAAGATTTAATTCTGAATTCATCTGAATCTTTTGCAAAATACCCTACTGAAATCACAATTATTTTTCCAAACTCCGCCCAGATTCCCGCCTGTTCATATAAATCCGCCGCCGTTTCATTTTCTTTGATTTTATAACGAACTTTTTTAAAGAATAAATCTTTTTTTTTCTCGGATAATTTTCCAAAATGATAAATCTCAGGAACTGTTTCTATATCCAAGAACAAAACTTTTTGCAAGGGCAGATTGTAAAGCATTTCAATTACTTTTTTTGTTTCTGCTAAAGTTAGGTATTTTTTTAAATTCATTCAAAAAAAACATCCTAAAAATATTTTTTAATCTTAAAAAAAATCATTTTCATATCAAAACTGTATGATTTCTTCGTATCTTTAGGACTCCTTAAAACGAAAAAAACCATGAAAAAAATATTTTTAGGAAATGAAGCGATTGCCCAAGGAGCCATTGATGCCGGACTTTCGGGAGCCTATGGCTATCCGGGCACTCCATCAACAGAAATAATAGAATATATTTATCGGAGTAAACAGGTCAAAAACAATGAAATCATTGCGCATTGGTCCACCAATGAAAAGGTAGCCATGGAAGAGGCTCTGGGCATGTCTTATGCCGGAAAGAGAACCCTTGTGACCATGAAGCATGTTGGTTTGAATGTTGCTGCAGATGCTTTTATCAATATTGCCATTTCTGGCATCAATGGCGGAATGGTTGTTGTCGTGGCAGATGACCCCTCACAACATTCCTCTCAAAATGAACAAGATTCTCGTTTCTACGGAAAATTTGCTATGGTTCCTATTCTTGAACCCTGCAATCAACAAGAAGCTTATGACATGATGAGTTATGCCTTTGAACTTTCAGAAAAAACACAACTTCCTGTTCTTTTAAGATCCGTAACCAGACTATCGCATTCCAGAGCAAATGTGGAAATCGGTGAAACCAAAGCGCAGAACAAACTCGACTTAGTTGAAGATACCAAACGTTTTGCCTTGATTCCTGCATTTGCCAAAAAACAATATCAAAATCTGATTGAGAAACAAAAAGATTTGAAACAAATTGCAGAAAACTCCAAATGGAACTACTATAAAAAAGGAAAAGACAATAGCCTTGGAATCATCGCATCCGGAATAGCAGTCAATTATTTGCTGGAAAACTATTCGAAGGAACTACCTTTTGATTTGTTGAAAGTTTCACATTATCCGCTACCCAAATCTCAAGTAGCAAAAATGTTTGACAGAAATGAAAAAATATTGGTTCTTGAAGACGGATACCCCTTCGTTGAAGAAATGATAGGCGACTATCTTGGTCGAGAACAGAAAGTTCTCGGAAGACTTACCGGAAACATTCCCAGAACGGGAGAACTTAACCCTAATATTGTGGCACACGCTCTTGGACTGGAAGAACTTATCGATATGAAAATTCCTCGAATTGTAGAAAATAGACCTCCACAGCTCTGCCCGGGTTGTGGACACATTGATCTTTATGAAGAACTCAACGATATCATCCCCGAAATCGGAGATAATCGTGTGTTTTCTGATATTGGTTGTTATTCTTTAGGCATTTTAGAACCCTATGATGCCATTGACACACTCATCGATATGGGTGCTTCTATTCCAATGGCAAAAGGTGCAGCCGATGCCGGACTGTTGCCCGCAATTGCCGTTATTGGAGATTCCACTTTCACTCATTCCGGAATGACAGGATTGCTAAGTGCAATTTGGGCAAATACACCCATCACCGTGATTATCTCGGATAATTCTGCCGTTGCCATGACGGGAGCGCAACCTTCTGCCGCTATGGGACGGCTCTACAATATTGCCAAAGGAATGGGAGTGGATGAAAAACATCTGAAAGTGATTATCCCACTCAAAAAATATCATGACAAAAATGTGGAAATCATCAAAAAAGAATTGGACTATCAAGGTGTTTCATTAATCATTGCTCAGCGTCCTTGTGTGACTATGTCTAACGAAAAGAAAGATTTGGCAAGAAAATTCAATACATTTGAACCCAGTTACCAATAAAAAGTCTAAAACAAAAAACCGGAAAAAAATGAAAAAAGATATTATCATATCAGGCGTAGGCGGACAAGGAATTTTAACCATTTCTGCCGTTTTAGACACGGCCGCTCTTGAAAGCGGATACAATGTCAAACAATCTGAAGTTCATGGCATGAGCCAACGCGGAGGTGCTGTGCAAGCACATGTCCGTATCTCTGACCAACCCGTATATTCAGATCTGATTCCTGCAGGAAAAGCCGATTTAATCTTATCGATAGAACCAATGGAATTGCTCAGATATTTGCCCTATCTCCACACGGAAGGATATTTGGTTACAGACATCAATCCGTTTAAAAACATCTCAAATTATCCCGATAAGGATGAATTGCAAAGACAAATTGCATCTTTTCCGAATCATCGTATTATAGATGCGCGTACACTGGCAAAAAAAGCCGGAAATTTTAGAGCTGCCAACATCGTGATGATTGGCGCGGTGGCAGACTTGTTGCCTTTTGAAGACGAATTGATAAAAAAAGTAATCTCCAACCTATTCCAACGTAAAGGAGAACGCATTGTTCAAATGAATATTGATGCTTATAACTACGGAAAAGAAGCCGGATTAAAACTGAGCTAATACAACAAGGCTGTCTCAAAAGTCGTCATTCCGAGCAAAGCGAAGGAATCTGTAAATTTATATTACTAAATATCAGAAAATTGCTTCTTTGTTCCTTATCGCTGTGACAGTATATGTTATCTTTTGAAACAGCCTTGTTGTTGTTTTGCAGGTATTAAAAAAACTTAGTAATTCAATAAATAGTCAATATCGAGCTCTTTCACCTCTCCCAACTTTTTCAAAGCTTTCATATTCATATCTTTTTTATTTCCGACAACTAAAATCGTGTAATCGCTTCCCTTGATATTTTGATTGAAAAAATTGTTCAAGTCATTTAGACTCATTTGTTGTATTTTTTGATAAATATCTCTGCGGATATCATAATCAATTCCGCGATCTTTCAGTCTGAGATAATTCCAAAATATTCTTGATTTTGTAATTCGCTCGGCAGCAATCTTTTTTAAAGCTGATTTTTTTGCAGACTCAAAACTTTTCGGATTTAGAGGCATTTCTTTCATCAATGCTTTCATTGCATCAACTGCTTGCGGCAACTTGTTGGCTTGTGTGCCGATGTAGGCAAAAACATAGTTGGATTGATCTTTCTTCGGGGCATTTTGATACATTGCAAAAGCACTGTAAGCCAAGGATTTTGACTCTCTGATTTCCTGAAAAACAACCGATGCCATACTGGTTCCGAAATAATTATTAAACAAACTTGAAATCGGTAATTTTTCTGTATCAAACTTGTTTTTTTTCGACAAGAAAATCATCTCAGATTGCACCATATCATAATTGACAAAATATACTTTTTTTCCGGTATTTAACTCCGGATATTTCACCGGCTCCGGATAAGCTTTCAGATGGTTAGGAACTTTATGCAATCTGTCTAAAGCTTGCACTACAGATTTTAAATCTTTGCCATAATAAAATATTTGCTGCTTATAATTTTTTAGATCCTTAACCAATTTGACCAATTCTTCCGGGTCAATTTTCCTCAATTCTTTTTCCGTATAGATATTTCTCAGACTCGATTGCTCTCCATGTTTGCCATATTCCATCAATCCGTTCCAAAGCAAATACCATTTCTCCATCTTTTTGTTTTGTCTTTCTTTAAGTATTTTATCCACATATTTTGCGTAGGTTTCTTGGTTGGGAACAGCATTGTCCCATAATTCTTCAATCAACGCCAAGCCTTTTTCCAAATTCTTTTTCAAGCCTGAAATATAGACATAAGACCTACTATCTCCATTACTCACGCCATAATCTACCCCGAGTTTATAAAATTCTTTTTTTATCTGTTCCGGCGTATATTTATTCGTTCCTAAATATTTGATATATCCAATGGCAATGGGCAGCATCTTATTATGATCTTTTCCCATATCAAAGATGAAATTCAAATCAAACAGATTGTTCTTCCGATTTTCTACATAAGAAACCTTTGTCCCATTTCGCAATTCAGTTGTTTGTATACTATGTTTATAATCAATAAAAACAGGCTTCAAATCCGGAGATTTCTTGGCAATAAAACTTTTCACATACGCCGACTGTTTGTCTCTATTGAGATGAATCGGTGTGATTTTGGGATTTTCCACTTTCACAACATTTTTGTCCTTTCCTTTTCGCTTATAAACAACCACATAGTTATCGCCATAAAAGCGATTGGCAAAATTGACAATATCCTGTTTACTGATTTTACTCAACTCATCATAAAAATTCACTTTGTCTTTCCAATCTTGATGATGAATAAAAGCTCTATAATATTTAGACGCAACCGACCAGTTATATTGATTTCTTCTTGTTTCGGTCAGTTTCAAATCATTAACCACGGCTTGTGGAAGCCAATCGTCAAATTCACCCCTTTTCAATTTATCAATTTCAGCTAGAATCAAATTTTTCACTTCTTCCAAACTTTGTCCGTCTTTTGGTTTACCCGTGAAACTATGGACACCGTATTCTGTCTGAAAACTAGGATAAGAACCGGCAGATTGCACCAATTGTTTCTGATTCAAATCCAAATCGATTAATCCGGCAACACTATTGTTTAAAATCATATCAGACATCGTAACCATTTTTTCGTCTTCGCTGCCCACTCCTTTGCTGCGAAATCCAATTGTCACCGACTCAGATGTAGGTCCATAAACATTTCTTACAGTTGGTTGAATAAGTGGTTTTTCTTTTGGCAGAGTTGGATGATCTACGGGTTTATTTTTCATCTTTCCAAAGGTTTCATCTACCCATTTAATGGTTTGATCAAAATCCAAATCTCCTACCAAAACCACTGCCATATTGTTGGGTACATAATACTTGTCAAAATATTTATGAATATTTATCATCGACGGATTTTTCAGATGTTCTGCCTTCCCAATCGTTGTTTGTTGTCCATATGGATGTGTCGGGAAAAGGGCATCCATCAATGCAAAATTCACTTTTCGGTAGTCGCTGTCTTGTCCTCTGTTAAACTCTTCATAAACTGCTTCTAATTCCGTATGAAATAAGCGCAAAACCAACTCACTGAATCGGATTTGTTCCATTTCCAACCACTTATGTAATTCATTTGACGGAATATTGTTCTGATATACGGTTTCTTCATACCAAGTATGCGCATTGGTGCCTGTTGCTCCGATGATATTACACATTTTGTCATATTCATTGGCAATGGCATATTTAGAGGCAATCAAAGAAACACTATCAATTTTTTTATAAATATTCTTTTTTTTGATTGGGTCTTTTTCATTTTTATGTGCTTCAAATAAGTCTGAAATTCGGGCTAGATATTTTTTTTCTTCTTCCCAGTTTTGTGTGCCAAACTTACTTGTCCCCTTGAACAGCATATGTTCTAAATAGTGTGCCAATCCGGTGGTTTCTTTAGGGTCATAATTAGAACCCGCTCTCACGGCAATATAAGTTTGAATTTTAGGCTCATCTTTGTTCCGGCTCAGATATACTTTCAACCCGTTGGATAGTGTATATAATCTCAAACCCGTTGGGTCATTGGCAACGGTTTCATATGTATAACCATTTACATCGGTATGCTTTTTAGTTTGAGATTCTGTCGTAACCGATTTTATCTCTGCTTTGTGAACATCAGATTGTGTTTTACATTGTTGAAAAAACAAGAAGGCAATCAAAAGCGGGACAAGTGAAAATGTCTTTTTCATAATAGTTGAATTTTATATTAGGATTATTATTTTATAACTATCAAAAGACGACATTTATTTCAAGCTGTTGCACTTTTTAGCATCAAAAAAACCTACACACAAAAAAGACCGCAAATAATTGCGGTCTTTTTTGTTTTTTATCAGGCTTCTCCTGCGGGTCCGAAATTAATCGGCGGCGGTGTAGGCTGATCGTATTCTTTAATCACTCCATGTGCACTTTCAAAGCGTTTCACATTATCATTGAGCGCTTTCACCAATCTTTTGGCATGTTGTGGGGTCAAAATAATTCTTGACTTCACTTTTGCCTTAGGAACGCCGGGCATAATATTCACAAAATCAACGATAAACTCCGAAACGGAATGATTGATAATAGCCAAATTGGCATAAATTCCTTCAGCCACTTCTTCAGTGAGTTCAATATTGATTTGTTGTTGTTTATTTTGATCACTCATGATAATAGATTTATTCGATTATGTCATTTTGTAATTTTTCAATAATCATTTCATCGACTTCTCCTCTCGCATTAACGATTAATTTTTCATATTCACGCAAGCCTGTTCCGGCAGGAATTTTCTTACCCATGATTACATTTTCTTTCAATCCTTCCAAAGTGTCTTCTTTTCCTTGTATTGCCGCCTCATTCAACACCTTCGTTGTTTCTTGGAACGATGCTGCAGAAATGAACGACTTGGTCTGAAGTGATGCTCTGGTGATACCTTGCAGAACAGGAGATGCCGTTGCAGGAACCGCATCTCTTGCGGTTACCAATTTTTTATCTTGGCGTCTCAAAACGGAATTTTCTTCTCTCAACTGTCTTGGTGAAACAATCTGTCCCGCTTTAAGATTATCAGAATCTCCTACATCTTCAACCACTTTCATAGAGAATATCTTGTCATTCTCTTCAATGAAATCATGTTTTTGTACCAAGTGTCCTTTCAAAAACACTGTATCTCCCGATTCTTCAATCATTACTTTCTGCATCATTTGTCTAATAACCACTTCAAAATGTTTATCGTTGATTTTTACACCTTGCAAACGATACACTTCTTGAACTTCATTGACCAAATATTGTTGCACTGCAGAAGGACCTTTGATTTTCAAAATATCATTTGGTGTGATGGCTCCGTCAGATAAGGCTGTTCCGGCTTTGACAAAGTCATTTTCTTGAACCAAAATTTGATTGGAAAGTTTGATTAAATATTTTTTGACGTCTCCGGTTTTAGTCGTGATGATTATCTCACGATTTCCACGCTTAATTTTTCCAAAAGAAACAATTCCATCCACTTCGGAAACTACGGCAGGATTAGAAGGATTTCTAGCTTCAAAAAGTTCTGTAACTCTCGGCAAACCGCCTGTGATATCACCTGCCCTTACGGATGAACGCGGAATTTTTACCAAACTACCGCCGACGCTTATTTTTTCGCCGTCTTTCACCATCACACGTGCGCCTACAGGAAGATTATATGAACGCAAGATTTCTCCTTTTTTATCCAACACTTTCAATGTCGGTATTAATTTTTTATTCTTACTTTCCGAAATAACCAATTCTTCCAAGTTGGTTTGTTCATCTTTTTCAATTTGATAGGTCACTCCCTGAACCAAATTTTCATATTGAACTTTTCCTCCAAATTCAGAAATAATCACTGCGTTCCAAGGATCCCAATCGGCAATAAGCACATTTTTTTTCACTTTGCTTCCGGATTTCACATATAGTCTTGAACCATACGGAAGCGGATTCACACTTAATACATTGCCGGTTTTGTTTCCTATAATTTTTACTTCAGATGTTCTTGAAATCACAATCTCAATAGGATTTCCTTCAGAATCTTTTGACTGAACCGTTTTCAGTTCATCAATTTCAAGAATGCCGTCGAATTTAGATTTGATACTGGATTGTTCTGAAATGTTTCCGGCAACCCCTCCTTGATGGAAAGTTCTCAAAGTCAGCTGTGTTCCGGGTTCTCCAATGGATTGCGCAGCAACCACACCAACAGCTTCTCCTTTTTCTACCATATCTCCGGTTGCTAAATTACGGCCATAGCATTTTGCACAGATGCCTTTTTTTGCTTCACAAGTTAACGGAGATCTTACTTCAACGGATTCTATCGGTGATGCTTTGATTTTTGCTACAATGGCTTCCGTAAATTCTTCTCCTGCACTGATAATCAATTTGTTGGTCTGAGGATGATAAATATCATTCAACGCCACACGACCTAGAATTCTCTCTCCTAAAGATTCAACTTCTTCATTATTTTTCTTTAACGCTCTTACTTCAATTCCTCTAAGTGTTCCACAATCTTCTTCATTAACAACCACATCTTGAGATACATCAACTAATCTTCTAGTCAAATATCCGGCATCCGCTGTTTTCAAAGCCGTATCTGCCAAACCTTTTCTTGCACCGTGAGTAGAAATAAAATATTCTTGAATTGAGAGTCCTTCCATGAAATTGGATAAAATAGGATTTTCAATTACTTCTCCACCGCCCGCGGTTGATTTTTTCGGTTTTGCCATCAAACCACGCATTCCAATTAACTGACGAATCTGATCTTTAGAGCCCCTTGCTCCGGAATCCAACATCATATAAACAGAGTTAAATCCATCTGCGTCTTCAGTGATTTGCTTCATTAAAATATCAGTCAATTTTGTGTTTGCCGTTGTCCAGACATCAACCGTTTGATTGTAGCGTTCTTTTTGTGAAATAATACCTTCATTATAATTAGATTTGATGAAGTTTACTTTTTTTTGCGCTTCTTCAACAAGTTTCTTCTTCTCATCAGGTACCACAATATTACTCAGTCCGAAAGATAGGCCTCCTTTGAATGCATAATAATAACCTAAATTTTTAATATCGTCTAAGAATTTAGCCGTTGTCGGCACATCTGTTTTTTTCAAAATTCTTGAAATAATTCCTCTTAAAGAAGATTTGGTCAATACTTCGTTGATATAAGGAACTCCCTCGGGTTTTAATTCGTTAAATACAGTTCTTCCGGCAGTTGTATCTACAATTCTTTCATAGGCTTTTCCTTTTTCGTCAAAGTCCGTAATTTGTACTTTGATAGATGCATGCAAATCAAGTGCTCCTTCATTCAACGCAATTTTCACCTCTTCGGGAGAATAAAAAGTCATTGCTTCTCCCTTAATAGGTTTGTTTGGCTTAGATTTTCTAACCTTTGTTATATAGTATAGTCCGAGCACCATATCTTGTGAAGGCACAGTAACCGGAGAGCCGTTTGCAGGATTCAAAATATTTTGTGAAGCCAACATCAAGAGTTGAGATTCTAAAATTGCTTCGGGACCCAACGGAAGATGAACTGCCATTTGATCACCATCAAAATCCGCATTAAATGCCGTACAAACCAACGGGTGTAATTGGATGGCTTTCCCTTCAATCAATTTTGGTTGAAAAGCTTGAATTCCCAACCTGTGCAAAGTAGGGGCACGGTTGAGTAAAATTGGGTGCCCTCTCAATATATTTTCTAAGATATCCCATACAATCGGGTCTTTTCTGTCTATAATTTTTTTGGCTGATTTCACAGTTTTGACAACTCCTCTTTCAATCAATTTTCTGATGACAAAAGGCTTGTAAAGTTCCACTGCCATTCCCTTCGGAATACCGGCTTCATACAATTTTAGTTTTGGTCCGACCACAATCACAGAACGTGCTGAGTAATCCACCCTTTTTCCTAACAAATTTTGTCTGAAACGTCCTTGCTTTCCTTTCAAAGAGTCTGAAAGTGATTTCAAGGGTCTGTTTGATTCTGTTTTTACGGCAGATGATTTTCTGGTATTATCAAACAGTGAATCTACTGATTCTTGAAGCATTCTTTTTTCGTTTCTAAGAATTACTTCAGGTGCTTTGATATCCATCAATCTTTTCAAACGATTGTTCCTGATGATTACACGTCTGTATAAATCGTTCAAATCAGATGTTGCAAATCTGCCACCGTCTAAAGGCACCAATGGACGAAGCTCAGGAGGAATAACAGGAATGATATTCATCACCATCCATTCCGGTTTATTTTCTCTTCTTTCGCGCGATTTACGGAAAGATTCAACCACTTGCAATCTCTTAAGCGCTTCTGTGCTCCTTTGTTTAGATGTTTCATGACTGGCTTTGTATCTCAATTCATAGGAAAGCTCATCTAAATCGACTTGAGCCAACAAATCTTTAATGGCTTCTCCACCCATTTTGGCAACAAATTTATTCGGATCAGAATCTTCCAAATATTGATTATCCGACGGGAGTTTTTCAATGATGTCCTGATATTCTTCTTCTGTCAAAAATTGCTTATGTTGAATTGGATTTCCTTCTTCGTCTTTTGCTATTCCGGGGTTGATAACTATATATCTTTCATAATAAACAATCATCTCCAATTTTTTTGTGGGAAGTCCCAAAAGATAGCCTATCTTGTTGGGAAGTGAACGAAAATACCAAATATGAGCAACCGGAACCACAAGCTCTATATGCCCTACTCTTTCTCGTCTTACTTTCTTTTCGGTTACCTCAACGCCACATCGATCACAAACAATACCTTTGTATCGTATTCTTTTATACTTTCCACAAGCGCATTCATAGTCTTTAATCGGACCGAAAATTCTTTCACAGAACAGACCGTCTCTCTCAGGCTTATGTGTTCGGTAATTAATTGTTTCGGGTTTTAAAACTTCTCCATAAGATGCGCTCTTAATTTTTTCAGGAGAGGCTAAACCGATAGAAATTTTATCGAACTTTATAGTTTTATATTTATTGTTTCTTTTTGCCATAACTAAATTGAGTGTATTATTTGTTTTCAGATTTGCTTTCAGCCAAAACATCTCTTCCTTCTTTGTCTTCTAGCCTTACGTCAAGCCCCAGACCTTTAAGCTCATGCAACAATACGTTGAATGATTCCGGAATACCGGGTTCCGGCATCGGGTCTCCTTTTACGATTGCTTCATAAGTTTTTGCTCTACCAATGACATCATCAGATTTCACGGTTAACATTTCTCGCAATGTATGTGATGCGCCATAAGCTTCCAGTGCCCAAACTTCCATTTCTCCCAAACGTTGTCCTCCGAATTGCGCTTTACCACCCAAAGGTTGTTGTGTAATCAATGAATATGGACCAATTGAACGTGCATGCATTTTATCATCAACCATATGTCCCAGTTTCAGCATATAAATCACTCCAACAGTTGCGGGTTGATCAAAACGTTCTCCTGTTCCTCCATCATATAGATAGGTTTCTCCAAATTGAGGAATTTTGGCTTCTTCGGTGATCCGTACAATATCTTCTTCTGATGCTCCGTCAAAAATAGGTGTAGCGTATTTTTTACCTAATTTTAGACCTGCCCAACCCAGGACAGTTTCATAAATTTGTCCAATATTCATCCGTGAGGGCACACCCAACGGGTTCAATACAATATCAACAGGCGTCCCATCTTCGAGAAAAGGCATATCTTCACGGCGAACAATTTTAGCAACAATACCCTTGTTCCCGTGACGTCCCGCCATCTTATCTCCAACTTTCAGCTTTCTTTTTTGAACGATATAAACTTTTGCCAATTTCAAGATTCCGGCAGGAAGTTCATCTCCGACAGATATTGCAAATTTTTCTCTTCTTAGATTTCCTTTAAGTTGATTTAGTCTGATTTTGTAATTATTAACCAATTCAGAAATCAACTCATTGGTTTTCTTGTCTGTAGTCCAAGTGCCTTGTGTTAAATGCTCAAAATCTTGTGTAGCATTCAGCATTTTCAATGTGAATTTCTTTCCTTTCGGAAAAATATCTTTACCCAGATCGTCTTTAACTCCTTGGGCTGTCTTTCCGTTGACCAATACAAATAACTTTTCTATCAATCTATCTCTAAGCTTGTCGTATTTTACTTGAAATTCTTTCTCCAAAACTTCAATTTCGACTTTATCTTGAGCTGTTTTTCTTCTGTCTTTAATGGATCTTGTAAAAAGTTTTTTATCAATCACAACCCCTCTCAATGAAGGTGATGCTTTCAAAGATGCATCTTTTACATCGCCGGCTTTATCTCCAAAAATAGCTCGAAGCAATTTTTCTTCCGGTGTTGGATCGGATTCTCCTTTCGGAGTCACTTTTCCGATAAGAATATCTCCCGGCTTCACTTCTGCACCAATTCGAATCATTCCGTTTTCATCCAAATCTTTTGTGGCTTCTTCGCTCACATTCGGAATATCGTTGGTTAATTCTTCCTGTCCTAATTTTGTATCACGAACTTCCAGAGAATACTCAACAATATGCAGAGACGTAAAAAAGTCATTGCGTACAACCTCTTCTGAAATCACAATCGCATCTTCAAAGTTGTAACCTTTCCAAGGCATGAATGCCACCTGCAAGTTTCTTCCCAACGCTAATTCTCCTTTTTCCGTGGCATATCCTTCGGTCAACACCTGACCTTTCTTCACTTTGTCTCCTTTCTTAACAATCGGAGTCAAATTGATGGTTGTGTTTTGATTGGTTTTTCTATATTTCACCAAATCATATGTTCTTTCATCATCTTCAAAGCTCACTAGTTTTTCTTCATCCGTACGGTTATATTTGACCACAATTTTTCTTGCGTCCACATAAGTCACTATTCCATCTCCCTCTGCATTAATTAAAATTCTTGAATCTTCTACCAGTCTTTTTTCCAATCCTGTTCCCACGATTGGTGCTTGAGGTGTTAATAACGGTACTGCTTGACGCATCATGTTTGATCCCATCAAAGCGCGGTTGGCATCATTATGTTCCAAAAATGGAATCAGTGATGCCGAAATTGACGCAATTTGATTGGGCGCAACATCCATATAGTTAATTTCTTCTTTATCTACTACGGGGAAATCACCAACTTCTCTAGCCACTAAAGATTCTGATGTCATATTTCCTTCTTCATCCGTAGGGGTTTCTGCTTGTGCTATTTTCAAGCCTTCTTCATCTTCTGCAGTTAGATATTCTATTTTTTCACCATAGCCTACTTTTGCGTTTTCTACTTTTCGATAAGGTGTTTCGATGAATCCCATATCGTTCACTTTTGCATAAACTGCCAATGATGATATCAAACCGATATTCGGTCCTTCAGGGGTTTCAATAGGACAAAGTCTTCCGTAGTGTGTATAGTGTACATCACGAACTTCAAAACCTGCTCTTTCTCTTGACAAACCTCCCGGTCCTAAAGCTGATAATCTACGTTTATGTGTAATTTCAGACAACGGATTGGTTTGGTCCATAAACTGAGACAATTGATTCGTCCCGAAAAAAGAGTTGATTACGGATGAAAGCGTTTTTGCATTAATCAAGTCAATCGGTGTAAAGACCTCATTATCTCTCACGTTCATTCGTTCTCTGATTGTTCGCGCCATACGTGCCAGACCTACACCAAATTGTTGAGAAAGTTGTTCTCCTACGGTTTTGACACGACGATTAGACAAGTGATCTATATCATCAACTTCTGTTTTTGAATTAATCAGCTCAATCAGATGTTTGATAATTGTGATAATATCTTCTCTGGTTAACACTTGTTTATCCAAAGGAGTATCTAGATTTAATTTCTTATTAATTCTATAGCGTCCTACTTCTCCCAAACTATATCTCTGATCCGAGAAGAATAATTTGTCTATAATTCCTCTCGCTGTTTCTTCATCGGGTGGCTCGGCATTACGCAATAATCTATATACGTGTTCAACCGCTTCTTTTTCAGAATTGGTGGGATCTTTTTGCAAAGTGTGATAGATAATTGCAAAATCAGACATTGAAACGTCTTCTTTATGCAGAAGAATGGTTTTTGATCCTGATTCTAAAATATCTTCGATATGTTCTTTTTCAATAATTGTATCTCTGTCTAAAATGACTTCATTACGTTCAATTGATACAACTTCTCCTGTGTCTTCGTCCACAAAGTCTTCATGCCAGGTCTTAAGTAATCTTGCTGCTAATTTCCGACCTATCATTTTTTTAAGCCCTGTTTTTGAAACTTTCACTTCATCTGCCAAATCAAAAATTTCCAAGATATCTTTGTCTCTCTCATAGCCTATCGCCCTGAGCAATGTTGTGATTGGTAATTTTTTCTTACGATCGATGTAGGCATACATCACACTATTAATGTCTGTTGCAAACTCAATCCAAGACCCTTTGAAAGGTATAATTCTCGCAGAATATAATTTAGTGCCGTTTGTGTGAAAAGATTGTCCGAAGAATACACCGGGCGACCTATGTAATTGAGAAACAATTACTCTTTCTGCACCGTTAATCACAAAAGTGCCTCTGGGAGTCATATAGGGTATGTTACCTAGATATACATCTTGAACAACAGTTTCAAATTCTTCGTGCTCAGGATCATTACACTCCAATTTTAATCGTGCTTTTAACGGGACACTATAAGTCAGTCCGCGTTCTATACATTCGCGAATTGAATAGCGTGGTGGATCGACAAAATAGTCTAAAAATTCAAGTTCAAATTGGTTTCTGGTATCACTAACCGGAAAATTGTCTTGAAAAGTTTTGTAGAGACCTTCATTCGTCCTGTTTTCAGGCTTGGTTTCTAGTTGGAAAAAATCTTTAAATGATTTGAGTTGGATATCCAAAAAATCAGGATATTCAGGAATGTTTTTTACGGCAGAGAAACTAATTCTTTGATTTAGGTTCTCTTTTACGAGTAAGTCATTATTTTTATTTGTCATATTGGTAGGACAAAGTTAAGGGTTAACATATATTTTAACAACTGATAATCAGCAAGTAAAGAGCGCTACATATTTTATATGCAAAATGGCTTAGGTCTATCCCGCACCTGCGGGAAGACCTAAACCAATAAGGGTATTTATTTTTGAACTATTTAAGTTCTACTTCAGCTCCTGCTTCTTCTAAAGACTTTTTGATTCCTTCTGCTTCGTCTTTAGAAACACCTTCTTTCACTGGTGCAGGTGCGCTATCAACAACACCTTTGGCTTCTTTCAATCCTAAACCGGTCAATTCTTTTACCAATTTAACAACTGCCAATTTAGAAGCGCCTGCTGCCTTTAGAACTACATCGAATTCTGTTTTTTCTTCTGCGCCTCCGTCAGCACCTCCTCCTGCTGCCGGACCTGCTACCGCAACTGCTGCTGCTGCAGGCTCAATGCCGTATTCTTCTTTCATGAAATCGGCCAATTCATTAACTTCTTTTACTGTTAAGTTAACTAATTCTTCTGCTAATTTTTTAATATCTGCCATTTTTCTATCGTTTTTATTATTTATTTTTAATTCTATTTTCTTGTAATTTTATTCAGTTTTTTCTGATAACGTTTTTATAATTCCTGCTAGTTTACCTCCTCCTGATTTAAGAGCCGAAATAACATTTTTGGCAGGTGACTGCAACAATCCTATCAATTCTCCAAGCAATTCTTCTTTAGATTTAATGCTCACGAGAGTTGCCAACTGATCATCACCTAAATAAATGGATTCTTCAATCCACGCTCCTTTCAAATATGGTTTTTCAGATTTCTTTCTAAAATCTTTGATAATTTTTGCAGGCATATTTCCGGTATCTGACAACATTAAAGCTGTATTACCAACCAGAGTTTCAGACATTTCGCTAAAGTCTTTATCAGATTTTTCCATAGCTTGTTCCAGCATTGTATTTTTTACTACTTGAAATTTCACATTGCTATTGAAACATGCTCTTCTTAAAGCAGATGTTGTTCCGGCATTCAAGCCTAATACATCGACAAGATAGATTACATTATTGTCTGATAATACTTCTGTAAGTTCTTTTATTAATTGAGCCTTTTGTTCTCTTGTTCTCATCTTACGTTTTTTAACCTTAATTATATACTCTTAGGATCTACTTTAATTCCGGGTCCCATTGTAGAAGAAATTGCAACACTTTTCATATAGACACCTTTTGCTGCTGAAGGTTTGAGTTTATTCAGCGTTGTCAATAATTCTGCGGCATTTTCTTCAATCTTCTTTGCATCAAAAGAAACTTTAGCTACTGATGCATGCACAATTCCGGTTTTATCAACCTTAAAATCAATTTTTCCGGCTTTTACTTCTTGCACTGCTTTTCCCACTTCCATGGTCACTGTTCCTGTTTTCGGGTTAGGCATTAAGCCTCTGGGACCTAAAACACGACCTAAGGGTCCTAATTTTCTCATCACACTCGGCATTGTGATAATCACATCTATATCTGTCCAACCTCCTTTGATTTTTTCAAGATAGTCGTCTAGACCTACGTGATCAGCTCCTGCCGCTTTTGCTTCATCTTCCTTGTCAGGAGTTACTAAAGCCAAGACTTTTGTATCTTTTCCTGTTCCGTGTGGTAAAGTTACAACTCCTCTAACCATTTGATTGGCTTTACGTGGATCTACGCCAAGTCTTATTGCCATATCTATTGAAGCATCAAACTTTTCGGTAGAAACTTCTTTTATCAATTTCGAGGCATCCTCTAAAGAATAAATTTTATTCTTATCTACTTTAGCTTGAACTGCCTTCTTGTTTTTCGTTAATTTCGCCATTATAAAATCTTTTTTTTAGTTAAAAGGATTATCGCCCGTAACAACCATCCCCATTGATCTTGCTGTTCCTGCAATCATCTTCATTGCAGATTCAATTGTAAATGCATTCAAATCGGGCATTTTATCTTCTGCAATTTTTCTCACTTGATCCCAAGTTACTTTTCCAATTTTTGCACGGTTTGGTTCTCCTGATCCTTTCTTGATTTTAGCTGCTTCTAATAACTGAACAGCTGCCGGTGGCGTTTTTACGACAAAACTGAAAGATTTATCTTTATAAACATCAATTACAACAGGAAGTACTTTGCCTGGTTTATCTTGCGTTCTAGCATTGAATTGCTTGCAAAATTCCATGATATTTACTCCTGCAGCTCCTAATGCGGGTCCAACCGGTGGCGAAGGATTCGCTTGACCTCCCCTAATCTGTAACTTAATTACTTTTCCTATTTCTTTTGCCATTTCAATTTCTGTTTTTATTGAATTGTTTCATTTGGAAGCCGAAACAATTCTATTTATGCGTAACAGTCTTATAAATTTTGAACTTGATAATATCCTAATTCCAATGGTGTTTTTCTTCCGAATATTTTCACCATCACAATTATTTTTTTTCTTTCTTTATTAATTTCTTCAATGGTCCCGTCAAAACCTTTAAATGGTCCATCTACAACCTTGACCACTTTTCCAACTTTGAAAGGGATCAAAACGTTCTCATCGTTCATTGCCAATTCATCCATCTTTCCTAAGATTCGGTTAACCTCATTCTTGGATAACGGCATTGGATCTCCTCTTTTTACACCGCTTAAAAAACCCATCACTCCGGGTATAGATTTAATGGCATAGGTTACTTCTCCTGCAAGAACGACCTCTATGTAAATATATCCCGGAAAAAGTGTCTTCTCCTTTTGAATTCTTTTTCCGTTTCTAATCTGCACCACTTTTTCTGTCGGAACAAGAATCTCTCCGATGAAATCCTCCAAGTTATAGCGTTGTACATTGCTTTCAATAAGCTTTTTTATTTTAGCTTCTTGACCGCTCACCACCTTAACTACATACCACTTTTTTACTTGTTCGCTCATTAGACAGATTTAGCTTTTGATAAACTTGTAATACATTTGCAAGAATGATCTGAATATATAATCGACAATTCCGATAAAAATGGAAAAAATTGCTGAAAAAACAGCAACGACAATAGTCATTTTATACACTTCGTCCCATTTTGGCCAAACTACGTTGTTCACGAGTTCGTGATAAGCGCCTTTTATATACTCTACGTAACTTTTAAACATTATGTTCGTTTTGATTTAATTAATACTCCAGCACGGGTAGAGAGACTCGAACTCCCGACACCTGGTTTTGGAGACCAGTGCTCTGCCAACTGAGCTACACCCGTTTACAGAGAATTTGAAGCCCTCAAAAAAGGACTTCAAATTCAATATGATTTCAGACCAATATTTAGTCTATAATTTCAGTTACTTGTCCGGCACCTACTGTTCTACCTCCTTCACGGATAGCAAAACGCAATCCTTTGTTGATAGCTACAGGATAGATTAGCTCAACTTCAATGGTCAAGTTATCTCCGGGCAGCACCATTTCTACTCCATCCGGCAAATGAATCTCACCGGTGGCATCTGTTGTTCTCAAATAGAATTGAGGACGATAGTTGTTATGGAATGGTGTATGACGACCTCCTTCTTCTTTTTTCAAGATATAAACCTCTGCCTTGAATTTGGTATGAGGTGTGATTGATCCGGGAACGGCAATTACCATACCTCTACGAATTTCGTTTTTGTCTATACCTCTAAGCAATAAACCTACATTATCTCCTGCTTCTCCTCTATCTAATATTTTACGGAACATTTCAACTCCGGTTACAACTGAAGAGAGTTTTTCATTGCCGAGACCGATAATGTCTACTGCATCTCCTGTGTTGATTACACCTGTTTCAATTCTACCTGTTGCCACTGTTCCACGACCTGTGATTGAAAATACATCTTCAACCGGCATCAAGAAAGGTTTTGCAGTATCTCTTTCCGGCTCAGGAATCCACTCATCAACAGCTTCCATCAATTCTTCAATGGTTTTAACCCATTTTGCGTCTCCATTCAAACCACCCAAAGCAGAACCCTGAATAACAGGAGTGTTATCTCCATCATACTCATAGAAACTCAATAGATCACGGATTTCCATATCCACTAGCTCAAGCAATTCTTCATCGTCTACCATATCTACTTTATTCATAAACACAACAATTTTAGGCACACCTACTTGACGAGCCAATAGGATGTGTTCACGAGTTTGCGGCATAGGACCGTCAGTTGCGGCAACAACCAAGATGGCGCCATCCATTTGAGCAGCACCGGTAACCATATTTTTAACATAATCGGCGTGACCGGGACAGTCAACGTGTGCATAGTGTCTTTTTTCTGTTTCGTACTCTACGTGAGCTGTGTTAATCGTGATTCCCCTTTCTTTTTCTTCAGGAGCGTTGTCAATAGCGTCAAAGTCTTTGATTTCTGCAAGACCTTTTTCTGCTAAAACTTTTGTTATTGCAGCGGTCAATGTAGTTTTACCGTGGTCAACGTGACCAATGGTACCTATATTAACGTGCGGTTTGGTTCTTTCGAATTTTTCTTTAGCCATAATACTAATTTTTAACTTTATATTTTTTTAAACGAGCCTCCTTTGAGCCAATGACGGGATTTGAACCCGTGACCTCTTCCTTACCAAGGAAACGCTCTACCCCTGAGCTACATCGGCCTTAAGTTGAGCGGGAGACGGGGTTCGAACCCGCGACATTCAGCTTGGAAGGCTGATGCTCTACCAACTGAGCTACTCCCGCTTATAGCTTTTTATTACAGTTCTCTTCTAAAAAAGACAAGAACTTGAATTCTTGCACTCTGACAACTGTCGGAAGAGCCACTTCCGTTTTGTGGTGAGGGAAGGATTCGAACCTCCGAAGCTTGCGCAGCAGATTTACAGTCTGC
>CAZAXU010000020.1:0-41210 GCA_964489245.1 uncultured Flavobacteriaceae bacterium | reverse complement strand
ATTTCTTTTATACTTCTGACGGCAATCAAAGTAGAAAAAAATCCGAGTAGCCCGAGAGTGAGCGCAACGACAAAAATATTGGAAAGGTGAAATTCAACCGGATAAGGCATATTGGTTTGAGGAATCAATAGAAAGGGTTTTTTTAGCTGAATAAAAATAATCATCAATCCGAAAAGCATTCCGGTAAAGCCGCTTATCCAAGTCATTCCCAGCCCTTGTGTCATAAATATTTTTTTGATTTCTTTGGTGTTTAATCCGATTTGTCGAAGTGTGATGATATTGTCTTTTTTATCTATGATAATCATCAGAATAGACCCGATAATATTGAATAGTGCCAAAATCAGAATCAGTGCCAATATGAAATAGGTCATCAGATTTTCTGTGTTGAGCATCTTAAAAATCAGGGGATTTTGTTCTTCTCTGTTTTTTACTACAAATTGATTCTTCAGCTTATTTTTCAGTTCGTTTTTCACATTTTCAGTCGATCTCTGATCTTTTAGCTTTATTTCAATTCCGGAAATTTGATTTTTTTCATAGCCGAGTAATCGTTGTGCAGCTTCTAAGCTTGAATATAAGAAAATGGCATCATGGTCGGGAGAGGATTGATAAATACCAACCGGAAAAAAAGACATGGATCGAAAAGCTTTTCTCGGATCTGTAATCATGCCTTTTCCGGGTTTTGGAACCATCAATGTAAGACTGTTTTCAATGCCTTGACTGATGCCCATGGAAAGTTCATTTGCCAAAGAAACACCCACGGCAATTTGAGCGGTTTCCGGTTCAATCCAATTACCCATAAAAACGGCGGTGTCTAACGGAATTATTTTATAATAATTGCTGTCAACACCTTTGATTTTAGCTATTTTTTGTTTGTCGTTATAGTTGATGAATACTTTTTCTTCCAGACTTTTGCTGTAGGCATAGATTTGTTTGTTTTCTTCTAAAATTTTGGCAATTTGATCATTGAAAAGAAAAGATTTTCCTTTGGTGCCGGCGATTTCCAATTCGGGGTCTGTGAGTTTAATCAGATTGATATTGAAGGTTCGTATTCCGGAAAATCCGGATAAAACAATGATAAAGGCTGCCGATGCAAAAAAAATTCCGATAGATGCAATATATACAATAACATTTATTGCATTGTTCCCGCTTTTTGACAGAAGATATCGTTGGGCAATATATCGGGTATAATTCAAAACATTCAGGTTTTATTGAATTGGATTTTCTCCGTCTTTGAGTGCTCGGTCTATTTTTTCAATATAGTCTAAAGAATCATCTATAAAAAATCTTAAATCCGGCATTTTTCGCAACTGATTCCGTACTTTTTGTGCCACTTCGTGTTTGATTTGCTTGGCATTTACACGAAGTGCTTCAATCAATTCTTCTGATTTGCTCGAGGGGAAAACACTAATATAAACACGTGCTAAACTCAAATCGGGCGTAACGCCTACTTTTGAAATGGTGATAATCAAATTGCGAATATCGTGTTTTCTGACTTCGCCTTGTAGGATATCAACCAAATCTTTTTGGATGATTTTAGCTATTTTTTTCTGTCTTTGGGTTTCCATGCCACAAAGATAAGACTATATTTTCTATGTGGAAACAGGAAAGTGAAAAAGAGAACATTTATCAAACTAAGTTTGTGTATGACAAGGCTATAGAGATTCGGCATTTGAAAATCAATCAAAAAACCACAATTTGAAAGCAATGAATACGACCATTAACACCATGAAATATCTGATATATTTTTCATTAATCCCCACTGACCACCGACTGGTAATCCAAGAGCCTATTGCCGTTCCAAGTCCGAGAATCAAACCGAGTTTCCAGTCTACTTTATTGTCATAAGCATAGAAAAGCAGGGCGGGGACAGTAAAAATCAGAATAACCAAACCTTTGATGCTGTTGGCTTGTGTGATGTTCAATCGGTTATAGAGCATCAATGCAATAATCACAATAAATCCTGTTCCCACTTGTACAAAACCGCCGTAGAGTCCGACGATAAAAAAAATAATCAAACTCCCCAACAGATGTTTTCCTTTAATCTTCTCTGCTAAATCGGTTTGCTTGATTCCCGATTGAATAAAAATCAGCACTCCGATGAACAGCATAACCACTGCCACAATTTTTTTCATGGATGTATCCGGAATTTGCAAACTTGCCCAAGCGCCCAGAATGGCACCAAACATGGCAGAAATTCCCAGATATAGATTAAACGGATAGAGAAAAACTCCTTTGCTTTTGAAACCGGCAACTGAAAAAAATCCTTGTGCCAGAAAAGATAGCCTGCCGGTTCCAATCACGCTGTGAATAGGCAATCCTAAATAGACCAAAAAACCAAAAATCAAAACGGAACCTCCGCCCGCCAGCGTATTGATAAAACCCACAATCAAGCCGATAGAGAAAAGAATAATATCCGTGAGCCAAACATTCATATTTATTTTTTTCTGAAGTAAATTTCTATGGGAACACCGGTGAAATCAAAATTTTCCCGAAGTTTATTTTCAAGAAATCTTTTATAAGGGTCTTTGATGTATTGCGGCAAATTGGCAAAAAATGCAAATTTGGGCGAATGTGTGGGTAATTGTGTGATGAACTTAATCTTGATATACTTTCCTTTATAAGCAGGCGGCGGATTATTTTTGATAATGGGCAACATCACATCGTTTAATGCACTGGTCTTGATTTTCTTGGTTCGATTCCGATAAACTTCCATGCCGATTTCAATAGCTTTGAAAATTCTTTGTTTGTTCAGTGCAGAAATAAACAGAATAGGAATATCATTGAAAGCTGCAATTTCATTTTTGATGTATGCTTCAAATTTTTTGGAAGTATTGGTTTCTTTATCAATCAAATCCCATTTATTCACCAGAACAACAATTCCCTTATTGTTTTTTCTGGCCAAATCATATATTTTTTGATCTTGGCTTTCGAAGCCTCTGGTGGCATCTACAATCAGAAAAATCACATCGGAATATTCAATGGCTCTGATGGCACGCATCACCGAATAGAACTCAATATCTTCTTTGACTTTTGCTTTTCTGCGGATGCCGGCAGTATCAATCAGGTCAAATTCTTGGTTAAATTTGTTATATCTTGTGGCAACCGTATCTCTCGTGGTTCCGGCAATATCGGTTACGATATTTCTTTCTGTTCCCAGCAAAGCATTAATCAGCGTGGATTTTCCTGCGTTAGGTCTTCCCACAACGGTAAATTTAGGCACTGTGGAATCTTCTTCTTCAGCTTCTTTTTCCTCCGGAAGACTTTTCACCAGGTCATCCAGCAGTTCTCCCGTTCCACTACCATTGATAGCCGAAATCGGGTAAATGTCTCCCAGTCCGAGGTTGTAAAATTCATAAGCATCTTCTTGTCTTTTGGTGTTGTCCACCTTATTGACGGTGAGAAAAACAGGTTTTTTTGTCTTTCTCAAAAGCTTGGCAACTTCTTTGTCCAATCCGGTTACACCTTCTTCTACATCGGTGATAAACAAAATGGCATCGGCTTCATCAATTGCCAATTCCACTTGTTTTCTGATTTCAGCTTCAAAAATATCGTCAGAACCTTTGATATATCCTCCGGTATCAATCAACGTGAATTCTTTTCCGTTCCAATCGGATTTTCCGTAGTGCCTGTCTCTGGTCACACCGCTTTCATCATCGACAATGGCTTGGCGTTGCCGTGTTAATCGGTTGAAAAGTTGAGACTTCCCGACATTAGGTCTTCCGACAATGGCTACAATATTGGACATAATTTATTTTTTCGCAAAGTTAGCTATTTTTCCACTACAAAAAATTGCAGTTTTATAATCATATCAAGACAAGAAACAGATATAAAAAAAGCAACTCAAAATGTTTCAAGTTGCTTTGAAATTCATGTGAAAATATTTCTATTTTTTAAAATTCTGCACCCCTTCTTTGAGCCATTGTTTATATTCTGCCACATCGGGTGTATATCCAACCGGTTCATTCATCGGTTTTTCATCATGGTCTATGATAACATAGTAAGGCTGAGAATTGTTTTTATAAATAAAAGTTTCCATTTCGCTCCAACGCTCACCAACGGTCTCGACTTTATCACCGGTATATTTTGAGATATATTGTTTTTCTTTAGGCAATTCGGTTCTTTCATCCACAAAAAGAGAAACCAATACAACATCCCTATTCATGATTTCCAAAATTTCAGGTTTGCTCCAAACCTTTTCTTCCATCAATCGACAATTTTGACAGGCACGTCCGGTGAAATCTATCAACAAAGGTTTATCGGTTTGTTTGGCATATGCCAAAGCCAAATCATAATCTTCAAAAGTGACGATATTATTCGGTCCGTATTCAGCTCCTTCCGGCAATATGTCAGAAACCGTATTGTTTGACGATACTTTTGTATTCCCGACTCCGTAGGGAGATTCTGCATATTTCATGGGTGGAGGAAATCCGCTGATTAAATTCAAAGGCGCTCCCCAAAGTCCGGGAAGCATATAGATGGCAAACGCCAGAGTTGAAAGTCCTAAGAGAAATCTGGTTACGCCGATATTTTGTAGGGGTGCATCGTGCGGCAAGTTGATTTTCCCGAAAAAATACATTGCCATGGCAAAAGTGATGGCAATCCAAATGGCTAAAAACACTTCTCTTTCAAGGAAATGCCATTGGTTGACCAAATCGGCGTTAGACAAAAATTTGAAAGCGAAAGCCAGTTCAATAAAACCAAAAATAACTTTAACGGAATTGAGCCAAGCGCCGGATTGCGGCAATTTTTTCAATAGGCTGGGAAAGAAAGCCAAAAGTCCGAATGGCAAGGCTATTCCTAAACCAAAACCCAGCATGCCAATGCTGAGCAACATGGGACCGCCATCTGCAGAGAGCACGTTTCCAAGAATTAGTCCCAAAGCCGGACCGGTGCAAGAAAATGAAACGATGACCAAAGTTAGCGCCATGAAAAATCCGGCAAGAATGCCTCCTTTGTTTGATTGCGAATCTGTTTTGCTGACCCAAGAGTTTGGAATCAAACGAACAGGATCTAATTTTTCCACTCCGAATAGATTGAGTGCAAACAACATGAAAATGGTAAAGAAAATCAAATTTACATAAGTATTGGTGGAAAAATTATTGAAAATACTGGAATCCATACCGCTGATCAGATGAAAAGGAATGCTCAAGGCAACATAGATTAAAACAATGGAAAGTGCATAGACAATGGCATTGAATTTTCCTTGACTTGATTTTTCAGATTGTTTGGTAAAAAAACTGATGGTTAGCGGAATCATTGGAAACACGCAAGGTGTTAAGAGCACTACCAATCCGGCAATAAAAGTCCACCAAAAAATGCTCCAAGCGTTTTTTTTCTTTTTGTCTGTATCGACAAGTGTTTCTTTTTCTGAAACTTTGACTTCTTTGCCGGCTTGTTTTTCCTGTTTTACGGGCAATTGAACGCTGGTGAAATCATTGTCCTTTGCTTTTTCCTTTGGTTGTGTTTCTTGAGATTTTTCAGCCGTTTGCTTTTCTGATGTTTTTGTTTTTTTCGAGATATTCTCCTCCGGTTTTTTAGATTTTTCCGTTTTTTCTGCAGGCGGAATCAGCACGTTTTTCTTTTCTTTTTTTTCGGAAACATCCTTTGCTTTACTCAAGTCAAAAGAGAGTTTTTTCTTGATTTGGATACACGATTCTTTACATGCCTGTCCATAGAGTGTGACATCGATTTTTTGATGATTTTTGTTGATAAGCTTTATGGGTTGAATCAGTTTGGCATGCTTGGAAAAAAAAGTTTCGGTCACTTTGAACACTTCGTTGTATGCCTTATGCGTATTAATTTCTTTGGCTTTTCCAATGACTTTATAATTGTTTTTTGCATCTTTCCATTCAAATTCAATAGGAAGAGAGCCCATTGGATCATTGAACTGGGAATACAGATGCCAATCATCTTCAATGTCCGCTTCAATGATTAGATTATAAGTGTTGTCAGATGTTTTTTCAACATTGGTATGCCATTGCAACGGATTGACGAGTTGTTGTTGTCCGCCCATTTGTGCAAATGTCAAAAAAGGAATTAAAAAAGATAATAACCAGAGTTTTTTCATAGTAATTCGATTTTGTAAATTTTTTTTGTTTGTTGATTTATTTTGAAGCGATTATCGGCTCTTTTTCCAATAATCCAGACGATTTCATTGCCGCTGCAAAGTAACCAAATTTTTTCTTTATCCGCCAACGAAAGTTTTTCATCTTTAAAATAATCACTCAATTTCTTTTTTCCTTTCATTCCAAAAGGATAGAAGAAATCTCCTTCTTGCCATTTTCTGATATTTAGCGGAAATTTGAGCAAATCAAAATCTACGTAAATTTCATTTTTCTTTGCTTTTTTCAGTTTGTTTTCACTCACTTTGTCAAGCCTGTTGAATTGCATTGCAACGGGCAAATCAATTTTTGTTTGTGTTTTGCTCACCGAACAGTTTGCATGTTTTTCTTGTTCCTGTGCCGTCAGAATGAGCATGTCTTGATGCTTGACCAGTCGGTGTGTGTTGCTGAAAATTGCTTTTCCGCTTTGTGCTTTCATCAATTTAAGAATGGCTTTCCAATCTGTGAAACCATAAGGAGAGAGCAATTTATACAGAAACAGTTGTTGTTGTTTGATTTTTGACAGAATGCTCAAATCAATATGGAGTTCTTCATTTTTCCAAGTTGTGATATCTTCTTTTTTCTGCCGAAACCAATCATCGACAACAGCATAGGTTTCTTTGAGAAATTCAAAGGTCTTCTGCATGCTTTGATCAAAATTAGGATTGATTTCTTTAAGACTCGGAATGATATGGTGTCTCAGATAATTTCGTTGATACTTGTCTGCACGATTACTGGAATCTTCTCTCCACTTCAGTTGATGTTCCACAGCAAATTGTAGAATTTCTTTTCGGCTGATATTCAACAAAGGTCTGAGTATGCCTTGGTTTTCCGTAATTCCTAAAAGCCCTTTGAGTCCGGTGGCTCGATTCAAATTGATGAAAAAAGTTTCGATGGCATCGTCGAGATGATGCGCCGTAACCACATAATCAAAATGATATTTTTGTCTCAACTCATCAAAAAATTGATAGCGCAACGCTCTGGCAGCCAACTGAATGTTGTTGTTCGGATGCTTGTAGGCATTGCAAATACGCATATGCAACCTAACATTTAACTGCCTAGACAATTGCTCTACAAAATTTTGGTCTTCATCACTTTCTGTTCCGCGTAGTTTGAAATTGCAATGCGCTATTTCAAAATTCAATTTGGCTTGATGGAAAAGAAAACTCAACACAAGACTATCCAATCCGCCGGAAACAGCCAAAAGATATTTCTTTTTTTGATAGTCAGGAATCTGTCGGATTTTTTGTAAAAAAAATTTTTGCATCGAGCTTGATAAAATCGGCAATAAAGATAAGTAATAATTTTGTTAGAGAAATGCTAAAGTTTAAAGGAAAAAGTTCAAAGTTCAAAGTTCATAAAGTGAAATGTTTCTGAAATTTTTGATCGCACTTTTTTTCGCATTTACAATTCATTTGCCATTCCAAACAATTGCAAGGAAAATGAATCTTTTTTTATAATAGATTTCTCGTTGCTCTCCCGTTTATGCGGGATTGCTCCATCGAAATAACAATTCATAACTTATAACTTCTCCGAGTCGTTTTGCCCCTCAACTTTATAAACTTTGAACTTTTTACTTTTCCGGCATGTCGAGTGATGAAGCTCCATTGCATTGAGACATCTTTTGTCTAATTTTTAACCAAGATTTTTTGGATTGTTTGTCAAAAACCATTAATCTCGTTGCGGAATTATAAAAACAACAAATGCTACGTATATGGAATAAATGTGCTTATACAGATTTATTACATTCTTCGTTCGTAGAGTAGAACTGCGTTTAGCAGGACGTTGTAGAGTATTAAAGAAAAAAACTCAAAAAACATCAAAAAGTTACGTAATCAATAAAGGTTTCTATAAACTCCTGCAAAAATCATTCGTGTATTCGTGGCAAGAAAAACCGGCTGCTTTCAAAAATCGTATTAGAGCCACTCATGGGACTCGAACCCACGACCTGCTCATTACGAATGAGCTGCTCTGCCAACTGAGCTAAAGTGGCTTTTAGGTTGCAAAAATAAGCTGTTTTGAAAAAATAAGTCAAACATAAAAGCTTTTTTTATAATTTTTTCAGAAAAACATATTAATCACCTGTTTCTTTGTCATAAAGCTCCTTATCAGCTTTTTAAATGAAATAATTCCATAAATTTATACCCAAAAAAAAAGATGAAACCCAATCGAGTAGTTGCCGTTGATATTTTTAGAGGAATGACCATTGCCTTTATGATTTTAGTCAACACTCCGGGAACTTGGGCACATATCTATCCACCGCTTGACCATGCCAAGTGGCACGGCATTACACCCACAGATTGGATTTTTCCTTTTTTCTTGTTCATTGTCGGAACATCTATTGTCCTTGCCTATCATAAAAAAAGAAAAAAAGTCGATATAAAAGTCTATCGAAAAATCGTTTTTAGAAGTCTGAAAATCATTGGAATCGGTCTATTGCTTGCCGGATTCACCTATCACTTTCCGTTTTTCAAATCGCTTTCTCATTTGAGATTGCCCGGTGTTTTGCAAAGAATCGGACTCGTTTTCTTTTTTGCCGCCATATTGTTTGTCCGCATAAAAAATTACAGATGGTATATAGCTGTGCTTATTCTGCTTCTGGGAGGCTATTGGTATGCCATGACACAAATATCTGTTGGCGGAGAAAAACCGCAATTGAGCAAACAACACAATTTAGCTTCCGTAATAGACCGACAGCTCATCGGAAAAAACCATATGTGGAAACACTATGAAGAAAACGGCTATGTTCAAGGAGATTATGACCCCGAAGGACTATTCAGCACATTGCCCGCTATTGGCACAACAATTCTCGGATTTTTTCTGGGGCTGATACTCATCAGAAGAGAAATATCACCCCACAGCAAAACCATCTTATTTGTCGGAATCGGAATCGGTTTGTTCTTGCTCGGTTGGTGGTGGAGTCAATATTTTCCTCTAAACAAACGATTGTGGACAAGCAGCTATGTGCTCTACACCGGCGGATTGGCTTTCTTTTTCTTCGGGCTGATTTATTTTTTAAGCGATGTGCTTAATCGTAAGAAATGGGGAAATATCTTTATCTATTTGGGAGCAAACGCCATTGCCGTTTTCACACTCTCTGTGTTTATCGCCAAAAGCTTCTATTTGCTGCATTTTCCCGGAAGCAAACAAAGCATCCACGCTTGGTTCTATAAAAATATATTTGTCAAGGTCTTGGGCAACAATGAATTCGGTTCGATGCTCTATGCCATTTCCGTTATAATTTTCTATATCTTGATTGCCAAATATTTATACCATAAGAAAATATTCATCAAGGTGTGATATTTTGTTTGAACAAAAAAGTTCAGACAAACCTTGATATTCTTCTCGATTTCTAATCTTGAGCATCTTCTTTACAAAGAAAACATTTTTTTTATTTTTAATTCGTTGATTGCAAACGTGTTATAAATCAAATCCTTACGTTTTCATTACTCGTTTCTTCTCATCACCTTACCTATTTCTTACCTGTTTTATTTGTTATATGCTATAATTCACAACTATTTTTATGCAAAAATCAAATTAATGTCTAATTTAAAATAAGCCTTATGCCTAAACACTCTTACAAAACCAATTTCATTATTATATTGACAATAGCACTACTCTCCTCTTGTGGAAGTGCCGGTTTCAATTCGTATAAAAAACTTGACAAATTATATCCCGGAATGACCTATAATCAAGTGGCTAAAATTTTGGGAAAACCAAAAACCGTGAAACAAAAACAAAATGTAAAAATAGCACGATGGAAACTTCATCAAAAATGGGTCGGCATAGTACCCTATGATATGTATTTTAATGCACAAAACAACAAGCTCGTTTCTTGGCACAAAAACGAACGCGATTTCCAAAAAAGCCAACAAAAACTTGCCCTGCTTGCAAAATCTATTGAAAAAGCCGGAAATAAAGGAAATGCATCGGTCAACGGACCTAATGATGCTAATTTACAACGCCGTTTTGCCGTTAAACTGTACCGATTTTCAGCTGTGGGCGGAGGGCAAACCGGAGGCTCGGAAACCACCATCAATCTTTGTCCCAACGGCACCTATAATGAGTCCGGAGAATCCGGATATAGTGGTGGTGGCTGGGGAACCGCTTCGCAAAACGGAGAGCAGGGGCACTAGCGCATCCAAGGAAATATGAAACACGGTACTATTGTCATGATCAAAAACGGATCAGCACACAAATATTCCTACACACGTGTGCAAGGAGATTACGTGAAAATTAACGGTACTAAATATGGCATCGCCGGAAGACCTAATTGTAACTGATAAAACGAATAACCCAAAATATCAATGTATAAAATAAATTCTTATGAAAACAAAAAACATCATCATCACAGCCGTCATACTCTTGTTGAGCATAAATGGCAATGCACAAAAAAAGAAATTAATGGGCAATTGGAAAGCCTCCAACGGCAGCATCACAAGCTTTAGCCCGCAAAACATGACCATGGCAGGTGCTTCTTATAAATATGAAGTACGAGGAAATAAAATCAATGTTTATAATGAGTATGGAGACAGCATGCAATATAAATATCAGGTCAAAGGAAACAAATTATATCTGTATGTCGAAGGAGTCGGCACTTATATTTTAACCAAAGTAAAATCAAATATCTCACGAAGAAATACAAATACAGCGGGTGCCAACAGACTATACGGAACTTTTTGCACTTATTCATCTTCAGGATATAGCGGCTCGAGTTCCTATTCCACCACACAACGCATAACTTTTGACGGTCGCGGACATTACACCTACGGAAGCGAGAGTTCATATAGCGGTGGCGGCGATGGATATTATGGCGGAAACAACGGCTATTCCGGCACCTATAAAGTGGTTGGCAATAAGGGAGTAATTCTTACGGATGCTGAAGGAAATCAATATAGAGTAGCCATATATTTTGTTCAGAATTCAGGTGAAATTACCGAGCTGAAATATGATGGAACAGTTTATGGAAAAAATATTTGTGATTAAATTAAAAAACCATTCAAATGAAAAATTATATTTTAATTTTACTACTGAGTTTTCAAGGAATACTCATAGCGCAACAAACTCCAAAACAACTGATTGACAGATTCTTTTCGTCCTATCAAACGCAACCTGAAAAGGCGGTAAGAAATTTATATGCCACCAACCCATGGGCAAACAAAGCACAAAAAGATATCGATCACGTAGTAGAAGTAATCAACAGTTTGCCTGCATCAATGGGGAACTATCACGGCAATCAGCTTATCGACAAAAAAAAATTAGGAAACAGTTTTGTTAAGTATATTTATCTTGTCAAATATGACCGACAACCCATTGTGTTCTATTTTAAACTATATCAGCCCGACAAAAAATGGATGATTTATGAATTTTCGCTCAACGATAAAATTGATATTGTTTTGGATAAAATCGGCGGAAAATAGTTTCCAACACAAATAGACAGAAAGGCGGAGAATAAAATTATTCTCCGCTTTTTTTATTTAACCCGACTATTTCTATCGTTTGCACTTTGTATGATTCTGTCATATTTTTTATATCTTAGTTGCCGGTTATTTTTAAACAAAAAAATATGGCACTGAATTATATTTGGGTAGGCTTTTTTCTGATTGCTTTTATCGTAGGACTCATCAAATTGATATTTTTTGGAGATATCGAAATTTTTTCCGTGATGATGAAAGCGCTTTTTGAACGATCCAAGCTGGGTTTTGAACTTTCTTTGGGTCTGACCGGCATTCTTGCACTCTGGATGGGAATCATGAAAATCGGAGAAAAAGGCGGAATGATTAATATTCTTGCCAAAGCTGTCAGCCCATTATTCACTAAGCTATTTCCCGATGTGCCTAAAAACCATCCGGCAATCGGTTCCATGATGATGAATTTTTCTGCCAATATGCTTGGCCTTGACAATGCTGCTACACCATTGGGACTCAAAGCCATGAAAGACCTGCAAGAACTCAATCCGAAAAAAGATACGGCAAGCAATGCTCAAATCATGTTTTTGGTGCTCAACACTTCAGGACTCACGCTTATTCCGGTGAGTATTCTAGCCCTACGTGCCATGAAAGGCTCCATAAACCCAACCGATGTGTTTTTGCCCATTTTGATTGCCACCTTTGTTTCCAGCTTGGTCGGACTTTTATATACAAGTTTTGTGCAACGCATCAACATTTTTAATCGGGTGGTAGGTTTGTATCTCGGTGGCACCACATTGCTGATTGGCGGAATTGCAGGTTATGTATATTATCTTGAAGACCCTGAAAAAATAAGCGTATTCACAAATCTGTTAAGTAATATTCTACTCTTCAGCATCATTGTTTCGTTCATTTCTGTTGCCTTCTACAAAAAAATCAATATTTATGATGCCTTTATCGAAGGGGCAAAAGATGGTTTTCAAGTGGCGGTTACCATTATTCCGTATCTTGTAGCTATGCTTGCTGCAATTGGTGTGTTCACTGCTTCCGGCGCAATGGATTATCTTTTAGATTTTTTCAGATTCATTTTTGCCCATCTCGGCACAGATACAAAATTCGTTGACGGACTTCCCACGGCATTTATGAAACCACTCACCGGCGGCGGCGCCAGAGCAGCAATGGTTGAAAGTTGGGTGAACCACGGTGTAGATGGGTTTGTCGGGCATCTTACATCTATTTTACAAGGCTCTACAGAAACCACTTTCTATGTTCTAGCTGTTTATTTTGGCTCTGTGGGTATTAAAAAAACGCGCTATGCAGCAACTGCCGGCATCATTGCAGATATTGCCGGTATTATTGCCGCTATATTTATCACCTATCTGTTCTTCGGAAGACTTAATTAAATTCTCTAAAAATTACAAATGAAACACAAATCAATATACTAAATGATGCGTTCTGTTTTATTAAACAATCGATTCAACAAGCAACAAATGTTAGTGCATATTATAAACAGCAGATTATCAATGAATTTAAAAAAACAAACAAATGAAAAAAATTATTTTCCTTCTCGGCATTTTGTCTTTTGCCGGTTGTGCAAGTCATAAAAATATTGTTCAAGACAGTGAAAATGTTAATCAAGTTTTGGATGATTGGCATCAAGCAGCAGCAGACGCCAATTTCAACGCATATTTTGAAAAAATGGATGAAAATTCGGTTTTTGTAGGAACAGATGCTTCAGAAGTTTGGACAAAAACGGCATTCCAAAAATTTGCGAAACCTTATTTTGACAAGGGAAAAGCTTGGCGTTTTAAAAGCAAGCAACGTCATCTGCATTTTGACCATGAGCAAAAAGCAGCTTGGTTTGATGAGTTGCTCGACACTTGGATGGGTGAATGTCGCGGTTCCGGTGTATTGATTAAAAAAAACGGAAAATGGCTAATCAAACACTATGTGCTCTCGATGACTATTCCAAATAAAAAAATAAATTCTGTTATCCACGCCATCAAAGAAGAAAGAAAAAATGAATAATAAGGCTAAAATGCTAACTAGATTAACTATTCATATATCAAATACTTTGTTCTGATTTTCTTGAAATCTTCAATACCTTCTCGCCAAGTTTGTCTGATTTCTTCGGCTGTTTTTCCGGCTTTGATTTGCTGCCTAAAGGATGAATTTCCAATCAGTTTCTCCAAGAACTTGTTGAAAAAAATTGATTTGTTTTTATGATGTTGATATGCCCAAATCATCCATTTCAAGTTGATTTTCTTTGGAATTTTTATTTTGGACAAATCTTTTCCATAACAAACTTTTCCTTGGTGCATTGGCCACTTTGATCCGATGTTAGGCATAGGAATAAAAGAAAAATCAGATTCAGGCAAATCAGGGGAGCCTATAATCTGAAATTGCAGATCCGTACCTCGTCCTACACTGATATCGGTTCCTTCAAAAAGGCACAGAGACGGATACAATCCAACGGCTTGATCATTGGGCAAGTTGGGCGACGGCTTGACAGGCAAGTGATAGACACTGCCATGCTTATAGTTTTTAATCGGAATAATTTTTAAATCTGCCCGAACAGCATTTTTTAGCCAGCCTTCTCCATTCAGCATTTTGGCATATTCTCCAATGGTCATGGCATAAACAATTGGAACAGGGTGCAAACCCACAAAAGATTTATATTGATTTTCTATCACCGGACCATCGATATAATCGGCATTGGGATTGGGTCTGTCCAAGACAATTATAGGAATATGCTGCTCGGCAGCAGCTTCCATCACATAGTGCAAAGTGGATAAATAAGTATAAAATCTTGCACCCACATCTTGAATATCAAAAACAATTATATCTATATTTTTTAAATCTTCGGGAGTTGGTTTTTTATGTTTTCCATACAATGAAATAATGGGTAAACCGGTTTTGATATCTATTGAGCTTTTGACATGTTCTCCTGCAGAAGCATGTCCCCTAAAACCATGCTCCGGGGCAAAAACTTTCTCCACATCAATACCTGCCACCAACAGACTGTCTATCAAATGATGTTTTTCTATAACAGAAGTTTGGTTGCCGACCACTGCCACTTTTCGATGTCTCAATAGGGGAAAATACATTTCTGTTTGAAAAACTCCCGGGAGAATTGTTTTTTGCTCCGCATTTACCGAGTCTGTTTTTTTTGTTGAAATTTCTTTTTGAGTTTCCAAAACAATTTCTTCCGCTTTTCGGCTTTTACATGAAAAAACTAAAAGTAGTAGTATAATGCTAAATAAATATGTATTTTTGGATTGCATAAAATTTTTAGTTTTTGAATTTAGATTTTTTCATTGCCAACCGTCTTATCAAGTCCGGAGAAAGCAAAAATAAGATTTCTTCTCCTATAATAAAAATTGCCTTTATTTCTATTAGTATCGGGGTGGTCATTATGTTGATTTCCATGGCAACCGGATTTGGGCTGCAGCATAGAATCAGAGAAAAAATTTCTGCATTTTCAGGGCATATCATCATTTCAAACTACGACAATAACCAATCGGACTTGACAATCAACCCTGTGAGTATACAACAAGATTTTTATCCGAAGTTCAAAAATATTTCAAACATCAAAAACGTGCAAGCCTATGCAAGCATTGGTGGAATCATCAGAACAGAAAAAGATTTTGAAGGAATTGTTTTCAAAGGTGTCGAAAAAAATTATGATTGGGATGCTTTCCGTCCCTATCTGATTAAAGGAAATATTCCTAGCTTTTCAGGCAAAAAATATAACGATAGCGTTGTTATTTCAAAAACCGTTTCAGACAGGCTAAATCTTCATATTAACGACAAATTCAATACTTTCTTCCTGAAAAAAAATTCTGATAAACCACAACTGAGAATTTTTAAAATTGCCGGAATTTATGATTCGGGATTTGAAGATTTTGACAAAACCTATGTGCTTGGCGATCTCAGAATTGTTCAAAAACTATATAAATGGAATGACACGTTGGTGGGTGGCTTTGAAGTTGTCTTAGATGATTTCAGTCAAATCAATGAAAAAACAAATAAAATTTATGATGCCACCTCTGCAACTTTAAACACAACCTCTATTATAGACAAATATCCTCTGATTTTCAATTGGCTGCAAATGTTTGACTTTAATATTTTGATTATCCTAGTCATCATTATTTTCATTGCAGGACTCAATATGATCACAACACTCTTGGTCATGATTCTGGAAAAAAGACAATTTATTGCCGTTATGAAAGTCTTGGGAAGCAACAATAAAAAATTGCAACGCATTTTTTTGATCCAAGCATCTTACATCATTTCAGTCGGTCTTTTGATTGGAAATATCATCGGATTGGGATTGATTTTCCTACAAGATAAGTTCAAATTCATTCATTTGGATCCGGAAACATACTACGTCAAAACCGCTCCTGTTTTTATCAGCTTAAAACACATTATATTACTGAATGGCAGCATATTGCTTGCCATCTTGCTCATGCTGCTGATTCCCGTGTTGATTATCAGCAAAATTTCTCCGGTTAGAGTACTGAAATATGATTAAAAAAAATGCAGAAAAACAAACTCTCTAGAAAATGCTGATAATCACGATATTAGTAATACAAAAATTTGGAATTAAAATAATATTTCAGTAAATTTGGAGTTAATTAGGTATACAATTTAACTAAAACACAACATCATGAAAGCTTCAATCAACAGGAAAAATATGATTTTTTCCGTATCTTTTTTCAACTATCTCGCCATATTTTCATTGGCTATTTCTTTCCTGCCCGTATCCGGTAATGCTCAAAATGGATTTGTGGTGGGACACAATCAAACGGATTTGTCACAAATTCCGGATACATGGATTACACAAGCAAAAGCCGATTTGCATATTGCCTATAACCATACCTCTCACGGCAGTCAATTGATTTCGGGCATGAATGCTCTTGAAAGCTATCCGAGCTTTGGAGACAAATATAAATGGACAGATACATCAACCGGAGATAATCTCTCACTAAGTTTGGATGACCACGGTATTTCGGGAAAACCCGACCTGAGTCAGGGTGATGAGGATTCTGATGGAGACGGTATTGCCGATTGGGCGGAAGACACTTATGATTTTCTGGACAATACCAACAACTATCATATTAATGTAGTTATGTGGTCTTGGTGTAATATCGGCGGACACAATATTCCAAGATATTTAAACAGTATGGAATGGCTGATTGATCAATTTGGCGAGGGTGGCACACATCCGAGAGCCGGTGCACACCCTGTCAAGTTTGTCTTTATGACCGCGCATGCCAACGGCGGTGGAGAAGGAGATTCTTCTGACTCCAGAAATGAACAAATCAGAGCACATGTGAACGCACACAATAGAATATTATTTGACTTTTCAGATATTGAAAACTATGATCCCGATCAAAATTATTATTTGGATAAGCGTTTGACAGATGCACTTTATTATGACAATGCACCTCCATATAACAGTGGCCCCAGAGACGGAAATTGGGCGGCAGAATATATAGCTGCACATGACGATAGCGAATTGGATAGGCTCACCACCGGAGATAATGTTGCCGGTTATGGCGGATGCAGCAGTTGCGCACATTCAAATGGCCCCGGCAATTTGGCAAGGCTTAATTGTGTGCTTAAAGGGCGTGCCGTCTGGCATCTTTTTGCTCGTCTCGCCGGATGGAATGGAGGTACGACAAATGTTTCAGAATCTGCTCCCGATATAGAACTGTTTCAAAATTATCCAAATCCTTTTAAGCATACGACTCATATCAAATATCAAGTCCCGACTAGAGGAAAAGTCATCGTTAGGATTTATGATTTCTTGGGTAGAAAAATCAAAACCCTTGTAGATAAAAAAGAAAATGCAGGTTTGCATGAAGTGGAATTTTCTGCAAAAAATCTTTCGAGCGGAATATATTTTGTCGAGCTAATTGTGGGAAAAATGAAACAAACACGAAAAATAATTTTGAGCGCAAAATAATTCTTGTGCTTAGAATTACTGATTAAAAAACGAATCTACAAACTCGGTTTTATCAAAATCTTGAAGATCTTCGAGTTGCTCTCCAACGCCAATATATTTCACAGGAATCTGAAATTGGTCTGAGATGCCGATCACCACACCTCCTTTTGCGGTGCCATCCAGTTTGGTCACGGCAAGGGCGTTGACTTCCGTGGCTTTTACAAACTGTTTGGCTTGCTCAAAAGCATTTTGTCCGGTTGAACCATCCAACACCAACAGAATTTCATGTGGTGCATCCGGAACAAGTTTTTTCATCACATTTTTGATTTTGGTTAGTTCATTCATCAAGTTGATTTTATTGTGCAATCTGCCTGCCGTATCGATTAAAATCACGTCGATATCTTTGGTCTTTGCCGATTGAAGCGTGTCAAAAACAACAGAAGCCGGGTCACTGCCCATTTTTTGTTTCACAATGGGAACATCTACTCTATCCGCCCAAATCTGAAGTTGATCTACGGCAGCTGCTCTGAACGTGTCTGCTGCTCCCAACATTACGTTTTTCCCTTCATTTTTAAATTTGTTTGCCAGTTTTCCTATGGTTGTGGTTTTTCCAACGCCATTTACTCCAACCACCATAATCACATAAGGTGTTGTGTTTTCTATAGAAAATTTGTGCACCTGAAGATTGTCTTCATTTTCAGCCAATAAGCTTGCTATTTCTTCCTTGAGAATTCGGTTCAATTCATCTGTCCCTAAATATTTATCTTTGGCAACTCTTGCCTCAATTCTTTCAATAATCTTGATGGTTGTATTCACGCCGACATCAGAAGAGATTAATACATCTTCCAAATCATCCAAAACTTCATCATCAACTTTTGATTTTCCAACAACAGCCTTTGACAATTTTGAAAAAAAACTGGTTTTAGATTTTTCCAGACCTTGATCTAAACGTTCTTTCTTTTCCTTTGAAAATAATTTCTTAAACATTTTTGTCTTATTTATGAGATAACGAAGATAATTTATTCTCTTATAATTTACAATAATTATCTATTTAATTTTTTGAAATTCGTATTATAAAAAAAGCTACCCGAAAGGATAGCTTGTCATATATAAATCTTATGTAAATCTATTTCTTAAAGAAATCTTTCGCCAAATCTGCGTTCAAAATTCTTTCTTCAAAAGTATAAGCACCTGTTTTAGGTGATTTTTTCATTCTGATAACTTTTGTCATTTTCTTAGAACCTGTCTGTAAGGTTGCTACCGTTTTCTTTGCCATAATAAATAATTATTTAATTTCTTTATGAAGCGTATATCTTCTAAGAATCGGGTTATATTTTTTAAGTTCTATTCTGCCTGGAGTATTTTTTCTGTTCTTCGTGGTGATATATCTCGAAGTTCCGGGCATACCTGTTTCCTTATGCTCTGTGCATTCTAGAATAACTTGAATTCTATTGCCTTTAACTTTTTTTGCCATTTTTCTAAATTTATACGTTTCTTGTTAAAAAGCCTTTTGCCTTTGCCTCTTTAATCGCTGCTGCAATGCCTTTCTTATCAATAATTTTTAGTCCTGCCTTAGAAACTTTCAAAGTAACCCAACGGTCTTCTTCAGGAATATAAAATTTCTTTTTAAAGAGATTGATATCAAATCTTCTTCTCGTCTTATTGTGAGCATGAGAAACATTGTTTCCCATCATCACTTTTTTTCCTGTTATTTCACAAACTCTTGACATCTTGTTATGTTTTTTCGTATTTCCAAAATTGGGTGCAAATTTATGAATAATTTTTAACTTGTCAAAAAATACAAACATTTTTTTGCACATTTATTTTTTATGTACTTTTCAAGGCTTCGGCTTTTTGTTCATATGTTTAAATCTACGATGTGTCCACAGATAATATTCCGGTTTTTCTCTAATCTGATTTTCCAATTTATCAATAAACAAATCCGTAAGTTGATAATCCGGATATTCATGTGGTGTTTCGGTTATTAATTCAAATCTCACCTCGTAGATCCCTCTTTGTTTTTTTTGAATTTGCATAAAAACAAAAGCCGTGTTATGTTGTTTTGCCAGAGACTCTGCTCCTACAAAAACGGGTACTTCATGACCGAAAAAATTTCTCCAATATTTGGCTCTGTGCAGTTGTGGAGATTGGTCTGCTAACAATCCTAAGATGTAGGGGCGTTTATGCTTTTCAAAATCATCAATAACTTTTCTGAGTTTTTTGGTTTCAACCAGTGCCCCACCAAATCTACTTCGGTTTCTGAGCATTAATTTTTCAAAATATTTGTTGTTGATTTTCAAATAAGTGGCTATCGGAAATGCCGTTGATATGGCTGCCAAAGAAAAAACCCACTCCCAATTGGCATAGTGTCCGCCAACAATAACAATGTTTTTACCTTTTTCAGTCAGCTTATTGATCATGTCAATATCTTTGAAATAATATCGCTTCTGCAGATTCTGAAGAGAGACGCCATAAGATTTCATCATTTCCATAAACAAATCCGAAAAATGTCTATAAAAATCTTTTAAAATTTTATCTCGTTCTTTTTCATTTTTTTCCGGAAAAGTCAATCTGATATTTTCTGCAGCAATATTTTTCCTGTATCCGACAACATAATAGATAATCCAAAATAAAAAATCCGATATCAAATAAAGTAGTCTGAAAGGCAGATGGGAAAAAACAATTATGATGGGATAGACCAATATGTAAATAAAAAGTTGCAAAGAATAATTTTAGTTTTAATTTTGGAGAACAAAGTTATAACATCAATTCAGAGAAAAAAAATAAAATATGCCTCAAATCGATCCTATCGCAATCAAAAACGGAAATATCTACATTTGGGAAATTACCGAAACAAAGGACAGCTTGCTGAGAATTTACGGAAAGGCATTGCCTGATGAATATGAAAAATATAAGAGCTTGTCTCACCAAAAGCAGTTTATTGTCCGGCAAATTCTGCTTAATAAACTCAATATCGAAAAAATCATTCATAAGAATATCGACGGAAAACCCCTACTAGACGGAAAAAAACATGTTTCCATTTCTCACACAAACAGATATGTGGCTGTTGCCATTTCAAGTTATCCCATAGGAATTGATATTGAAAAGAAATCAAAAAAAATTATTTTAATTGCTCCAAAATTCATCGACAATAAATGTCTGTTTGTCATCAAAAGAAACAAAGATGAAATTTATCAAATTATTTGGAGCGCTAAAGAGAGTATTTATAAATTGATGAGTATCAAAGGATTGAGCTTTAAAAATGATATCATCATTAAATCAATCGACCAAAAAAGAAGAATGGGCGAAGCAGAAGTTCAACAAAAAACAAAAACGCTGTTTCGTTATAAAAAGATTGACAAGCAGCACATTATTGTATGGGCGGTTTGAGAATTAACATTCAAACAATGCCACTCTGAAAAAATTTCTTATTTTTGTTTCTGACAAACCAACACACACAAACATCTATGAGTTTAGTAAGCCCGAGTGATTTAGCCAAAGAAATCGGAATGGACAAATATGGCAGATTTGGAACTGCTGTTGGCTGGATTTTGATGAAAGTACTCGAGTTAAACAAAATGAATCGTTTCTATGACGATATCAAACATCTGGAAGGAATTGAATTTTTAGATGCTATTTTTAACAAACTCAACGTAGAATTTGAAATTCCGGAAAACGACTTGAAAAGAATCCCGAGAGAAGGTGCATTCATCACGGTTTCTAACCATCCGCTTGGAGGTTTAGACGGAGTTTTGCTATTGAAATTATTGCTGGAACAACGAAAAGATTTTAAAACAATTACTTCTACGCAACTTGAGAGAATTGAACCTTTAAAGCCTTATTTTATTTCTATAGATCCGGAAAAAAGCAAGAGTCCGTCTGCTATCTCCGGATTGAAAGAAGCGCTTACTCATCTTTCTGAAGGTCATGCTTTGGGAATTTTTCCCGCAGGAGAAGTCTCTACTTTCAGAGAAGGTAAACTTCGAGTTGATTTGGATTGGGACGAAGGTGCCCTCAAGCTGATTCATAAAGCAAAAGCACCGGTAATCCCTGTATATTTTCATGCCAAAAACAGCCGGTTGTTCTACATTCTCTCAAAAATTCATCCCAAACTTAAATCGGCAAAATTGCCATCCGAGGTGATTTCATCGAAAAGAAAAACCATAAAAGTTCGCATCGGAAAACCCATTACTTTGAAAATGCAAGAAGAAATTGAAGATCATATTGATTTGGGTGAATTCATCAGAAAAAAAACATATCTCTTGGCAAATCCTTTTGAAAAACCAAAGAAAAAATTAAGAATTAAAATTGGTGGCAATGCAAAGGACAAAAGAATCATAGATCCTGTTCCCGTAGAAAAAATGATTCAAGAAATCAAACACATGACGGAAAAAGGTGACAAAATGTTTGAAAAAAATCAATATCAAACATTTCTCTCTGACAGCAAAGACATGCCCAATATACTGAAAGAAATAGGACGGCTGAGAGAAATCACTTTTAGAGAGGTCGGTGAAGGAACCGGACAAGCGATTGATTTGGACAAATATGATAAATTTTATAAACATTTGCTTCTTTGGGATAGCCAAGAACACAAGATTGTCGGTGCATATAGAATGGGATTGGGAAAAGAAATCTACAAAAAATATGGGATCAAAGGTTTTTATACCAACGAACTTTTCCGATTTGAACCGGAATTATATGATATGATGGCACATACCATTGAAATGGGAAGAGCCTTTGTGGTGAAAAAATATCAACAAAAACCATTTCCGCTGTTTTTGTTGTGGCGTGGCATTGTGCATACCACTTTGAGACATCCCGAACATAAATATTTAATGGGAGGCGTCAGTATCAGTAATGAATTTTCAAATTTTTCAAAATCTTTGATGATTGAATTCATGAAATCGCACTATTATGATCCTTATACCGCACAATATATTCACCCGAAAAAAGAATTCAAAGTCAAATTGAAAGATGCAGATAAAGATTTTGTTTTTGACGACACGCAAGCGGATTTAAAGAAGTTTGACCGGATTATTAGTGAGTTGGAACCCGGAGAATTGAAAATTCCTGTGCTTCTCAAAAAATATATTAAGCAAAATGCACGTTTAATAGCTTTTAACGTAGATCCTAACTTTAATGACGCCATAGACGGTTTGATGTATATCAAAATTGATGATTTGCCCGAAGAAACCGTTCAGCCTGTTTTGGAAGAATTTGAAGCGGAATTACTCAAAAAAACAAACAATGAATAAAATTCTTATACTCCTATTATTATCAATCTCCTCGCTTGGTTTCGGACAAACCTCGTCAAGATGGATTGACATGTTTTCTTATCTTGATATAAAAACAATCCAAATCGCTGACAGTCAGGTATATGCGAATGCGAAAAATGCCATTTTTACCTATAACATCAATAGTGGCGAAATAGAAAGAACATCGAGTGTTAATGGCATTACTGCAGACGAAATTGAACAAATTTATTATCATGCCCAACTCAAAAAACTCTTTATTGTGCATCAGGGCGGACTCATCGAGGTTATAGATGAGCAAAGAAAAGTGCATAAATCTCCCGACCTGTTCAACAACACATCCATTCCGAGCGACCAAAAAAAAATCAATGATGTTTATGCCAACAATGATTTGCTCTATTTGGCAACAGGATACGGCATCTCTCTGTATAATTTGAAAAATAACGAATTTGGAGACACCTACTATATCGGAGATAACGGAACCTCCGTGAAGGTAAACAGTATTCGAATTTTTAATAATAAAATTTTTGCGGCAACAGATCAAGGTCTCAAATACGCCGATATGAATGATTTTTTACTCGATTTCAATAATTGGCACAATATAGACCTCAGGCATTGGAGATTTTTAGTCATTTTTAACAATAAGATATTAAGCATCAAAGGAAATTCCGTCTATGAAATCAACACAAACTCCATTCATCAAGTGTTGTCGTTCAATGATAATATCATAGATTTTAAAGAAGGCGCCAATCATTTGAATATTACTTTTCAAAATCAAGTAAAACTGTTTGACAACAATTATGTCTTGACAAACACTTTCAATGCTTCCGGCAATTATGATTTCAAATCTACTACGGCAATCTCAAATCAAAATACGATTTATATCGGCACTAAAAATTACGGCATTCTTTCTGCTCCAATCAATTCTGCCGGTTATACTGAAATTCATCCCGATTGTCCGCTATACAACCATCCTTTTGATGTTGATGCCAAAAACGGGAATTTATGGGTGGTCTATGGAGCACATAATTCATATTTTAACCCTTATCCTCTGAAAAACTATGGTGTCAGCAATTTCAAAAACAACACTTGGAACAATATTCCTTATACGGATTTAAACGTCAAAAGCATTTGCAGTGTCGCCATTCATCCCACTGAAAATAATACGGTTTATTTGGGATCTGCTTTTCACGGACTAGTAAAAATTCAAGACAATAATATTTCTGTCTATGACGAGAATAACAGTCCTTTAGAAGCCTATATAGATTCAAACGGAAATATTTCCAATGTTAGAATTTTTAAAATGAAGTTTGATGAAAAAAACAGTCTTTGGCTTACGCAAGGTTTTGTTTATGGCGTGGTAAAAGTGCTAAAAAACAATGGCACTTGGCAGAGCTACAATTTTCAAGATGTGATGCCTTCAGCAACCAGTTATAACGGGTTTTCATCGGTTGATTTTGACCAAAACGGAAACTTTTGGATAGGCACTGAAAAGAACGGCGCCCTTGCTTTTGATGCAAAAACTCAAACCAAAAAATTTCTGGATAACAATATCCCCTTTGATGGAAATTACAAATACATCCGGGCTTTGGCTGTGGATAAAGACGGCACTTTATGGCTTGGCGCTCAAAAAGGTTTGAGAATTTTACATGGTCCGGAGCAAATTTTTAAAAATTCACAAGTTGTTCCAAAACCCATTAAAATTGTTTATGAGGGTGTCGTGCAACTCCTGTTGGCAGGTCAAGACGTGAATAATATTATTGTTGACGGTTCAAACAATAAGTGGATTAGCACAAACGGCAATGGTGTCTATTATTTCTCAGACAACGGACAACAAACTTTTTATCATTTCACCAAAGAAAACAGTCCGTTGCCTTCAAATGATATTTATAATATTGCTGTTGACGGTAGCACCGGAATTGTATATTTTGCAACGGCAAAAGGACTTATTGGTTTTAAAGGAAACGCCACTGAAGCAGGAGAAAATATGGATGATGTTTATGCCTTTCCAAATCCGGTCAATCAGCAAAAACACGATTTTGTAAGCATCAGAGGACTGACAGAAAAAGTCAGTGTCAAAATTGTTGATGTTGAGGGGAATTTGGTCTATGAAACCACATCAAAAGGAGGAAGTATCACTTGGGATTTAACTGCCTTTGGAAAATATAAGGTGGCCTCGGGCGTATATATTGCCCTGATTACAAACGAAGATGGTTCAAAAACACAGGTTACTAAAATTTTAGTCATCAAATAATGCTAATCAAAACAAAGGCTTTTGTTTTATCGTCATTGAAATATAATGATGCCGATATAATTCTGAAATGCTATACTGAACAAACCGGATTCACAAGTTTCTATTTGAAAGGTATTCTGAAATCAAAAAAAGGCAAACTCAAGAAGGCTTTTTTTCAGCCCAACTCCATTCTTGAGCTCATTGCCAGCCACAGAAACAAACAACAATTGGAGTTTGTCAGAGAAGCATCTCCTGCCTATCATTATAAAAATTTGAATCTTGATTTTAACAAACTGACTGTTTCCACCTTTATTCGAGAAGTGCTTCTGGAAAGCTTAAAACACGAAGATGCTAACCCCGAACTCTACCAGTTCATTGAACAATCTTTTATCCTGCTTGACACTAAAGATTTTAGTGCTGATTTTCACTTGTTTTTTCTGTTGGAATTGAGCAAATTTCTCGGATTTCATCCGGGACAGCCCAAGCAAGGAAATCATTTTGATTTGGAAGAAGGCGTTTTCTCCAATCAAATTATCACCAACAACTTTCTCAACAAACAAGAAACCGAGCTTTTTAGGCAATACTTAGGTATGATTTTTGATGATAAAAACAGAGAAAAATTCAGTAATATTGCTAGACGAAAATTGTTGGACATCATGCTGAGATATTATCAAGCACATATAGATGGGTTCTCTTACCCGAAATCTATCAAAGTTCTGCATCAAATCTATTAATTATTACTAGTTTTGCGGACTGAATATTTTTATATGAAGAAATTATTACTAATCATCGGGATTGTCTTTATCAATCATCAGATTTTTGCACAAAAAATTGTTGTAAAAGATATGGAGACCACATTTCCCATATCGAATGTAAAAGTATCTAATGAACAAGAAAAAAAATTATACCACACCGATAGCAAAGGCATTGTTGACATCAAAGATTTTAAGAAATCTGATAGCATTATTTTTGTCAAACCTAACTATGAAAAATATAAAACAACCAAGCGAGACATTCTCAGAAATAAGAATGTTGTTGAATTAATCAAGAAATATCAAAAGCTGGACAATGTTATCTTGTCTATTTCCAGAACAAAGAATAAAGCAAACAAAATTGCCGAACAAGTAAGGATTATCGACCGTATAGAAACCATGAAAATCATGCCGTCAACCTCTGCCGATCTTTTGAACGTCTCGGGAGGGCTGATTGTTCAGAAAACACAAGGCGGTGCGGGCAGCCCCATTATCAGAGGCTTGGAAGCCAACCGTATTCTTCTGGTGGTCGATGGCATCAGACTCAATAATGCCATTTCAAGATCCGGACATTTGCATCATTCCATCACGGTCAATCCATTGATTCTGGAAAGAACGGAAATCATTTACGGACCTTCTTCAATATACGGCTCCGACGCACTTGGCGGCGTGATTAATTTCTATTCTAAAACGCCAAAAATAAACAGCTCCAAAAAAATCGGCGGCAGCATATCAGCAAAATATGCTACGGTAAACACTGAAAAAAGTATCCATGCAAGTGCAGAAATCAGCTTTAAAAAAGCGGCAAGTTTATTTGCTTTTTCCTATGCTGATTTTGGCAATATCAAAATGGGGGCTAAAAGATATCACCATTATAATCACTGGGGAATTGTCGACGAATATTCAGAAAATAGTGATACTTATTATTCCGATACGCCCACAAAAAATACCAATAAACTCATACAACCTAACACGAGCTTCAAACAAAAAGACTTTTTCAACAAAACCCTGATTGAATTCAGTGAAAATATCAAACTCAACATTAACACACAATTGAATTTTAATTCAAAAATTGACCGATTTGATAAACTCACCCAAAGAAAAAAAGGAAAACTAAAATATGCTGAATGGTATTATGGTCCGACAAAAAGATTGCTCATTTCTCCGCAATTATCTCTGAAATTTGACAGCAAATTTTTGAAAGAAGCCAAAGTTATTTTTGCTTTTCAGGATTTTAAAGAAAGTCGTATAAAGAGAAAATTCAACAGTTTGAACAGAAGCTTCCAAAAAGAACATGTAAGTGTGTCTTCTTTCAACCTTGATTTAAATACCAATTTCGGCAAAGATAAAACTTTATCTTATGGACTTGAAGCGACACACAATATCATTGAATCAAATGCATATAGCGAAAACTTAATGGTTGATGCAAACAGCATTGTGGGACAAACTCCCGGAGACATTGTGCCAACCAGATATCCCGATGGCGGAAGTATCTATTCCAGTTTTGCCGGATATACCAATTACAGAATGAACCTTAACCGAAGAAATACATTCAACTTTGGCGTGAGATTCACGCAAACCTACATGAATGTTGAATGGATTGACGATACTTTTATCAAGCTCCCATTCAAAAAAAATAAGCTGGCAAATTATGCATTTACCGGAAATTTAAGTTATATTTACAAACCCGAAAATTGGAAACACAGCTTCTTGCTTTCTTCCGGATTCAGATCGCCAAATGTGGATGATATCGGGAAAGTTAGAGAGAAAAAAGGGAAAGTGATGGTGCCCAACATATACCTCAAACCTGAATATGCTTATAATGCGGAATATGGCATAACCAGATTCCTCAATCACAAGAAATTTAGTATTTCTGCCGATATCTATTATTCTTATTTGATGAATTATATTGCCCGAGATAAATTTGAAATTATTGAAAATGTTTCTCAAATTTATTATGATGGTGAAATGCTAGATACTTATGCCAACATCAACAAAGGAGATGCATACATTTATGGTGGCTCACTGATATTAGACGGAAAAATATCAAGAAAATTTAAGCTTGAAGGCGGTGTTTTCTATACCAAAGGAAAAATGTTTAAAGAAAAACGACCGCTTCCATCCATCACGCCTTTTTTTGGTAGCAGCAAACTGACCTACAGGATTAATCATTTTGAAACTTCTTTGCTTTATAAATTTATGCTGAGAAAACCTATTGAAGAATATGATATCATTGGCGGGATGGACAATATTGAAGACTCCCCATACAACTCCGTAACCAAAAGCTATGAAGGCTTTCCTGAATGGCATACTTTGAATTGGTATGCTACCTATCATTTCAACAGCAAGCTGATGATCAATCTTGCCATAGAAAACATTTTTGATGTTCACTACAGAGAATTTGCTTCATCAATCAGCGCTCCCGGAAGGAATCTCAAAATTCAACTCACTAGTAAATTCTAACTCATTTAACCATGAACCAACATATTACCTTAGGCGAATTCATTATAAATACTCAAACACATTTTCCATATTCGTCAGGAGAATTGAGCAGTTTACTGAATTCAATCAGATTGGCGGCAAAAGTGGTCAATCACGAAGTGAACAAAGCAGGACTTGTCGATATTATCGGCTCTGCAAACAACAAAAACGTACAGGGCGAACAACAACAAAAATTAGATATTTTTGCCAATAAAATTTTTATTCAAGCCTTGGTGAACAGAGAAATCGTGTGTGGAATTGCCACCGAAGAAGAAGACGATTTTATCAATATTGTCGGAAAAGATAACGGCAATAACAACAAATATATCGTTTTGATGGATCCTCTTGATGGTTCTTCCAATATTGATGTAAATGTTTCGGTAGGAACCATTTTTTCCATCTACAGAAGAGTTAGTCCGATTGGAAAGCCCGTTACCATTGATGATTTTCTGCAACCCGGCACCGAACAAATTGCTGCAGGATATGTGATTTACGGCACCTCAACCATGTTGGTTTATACAACAGGGCACGGTGTGAACGGATTCACACTGAATCCCGCTCTGGGTGTTTTTTATCTTTCGCATCCCGATATGAGATTTCCTAAAAAAGGAAAAATATATTCCATCAATGAGGGCAATTACAGACATTTTCCAAAAGGTGTAAAAAAATATATCAAATATTGTCAAGAAGAAGAAGGCAACCGCCCCTATACTTCCAGATATATAGGTTCTTTGGTATCAGATTTTCATAGAAATATGATCAAGGGGGGAGTATATCTATATCCAAACACCACGGCACATCCCAACGGAAAGTTGAGATTGCTCTATGAATGTAATCCCATAGGATTTCTGGCAGAACAAGCCGGTGGAAAAGCATCAAACGGAAGACAACGAATTATGGAAATTGAACCTATGGAATTGCATCAAAGAGTGCCTTTTTATGTGGGCAACAAAGAGATGGTAGAAAAGATTGAAAAATATATTCAAAAACATGACTAGAGAACAAACCAAAGAGCTACACCAAATATTTTTAGAACATCCCAACATTTGCAGAGACAACCGAAAAGTTGAATCGGGCGATATTTTTATAAGCATTAAAGGTGAGAATTTTGACGGCAACCAATTTGCACAAGATGCTATTGATAAAGGTGCTTTTATTGCCATTGTCGATGATCCTAAGCTGAAAGGAAAAAAAATTTTCAAAGTAGCTGATTCTGTCAAGGCTTTGCAAGAACTGGCAAATTTTCACAGAAATTATCTTGGCTTGCCCATCATTGCCATCACCGGAAGCAACGGAAAAACCACCACCAAAGAATTGCTTGATGCAGTTTTATCTCAAAAATATAACACGCTTGCCACCCATAAAAATTTGAATAATCATATCGGCGTGCCGCTCACACTTTTACAGATGCACGAAGAAACCGATTTAGGCATTGTTGAAATGGGAACCAATCATTTTGGCGAAATTGAAAGTCTTTGTCAGATTGCCGAACCTGATTTTGGCTATATCACCGGAATTGGCAAGGCGCATCTGGAATTTTTTGGTGATTTAAAAGGTGTAATCAGAGAAAAATCCGCTTTATTTGATTTTATCAAAGCCAAAAAAGGAAAAGTTTTTGTGAATCTTGACGACAAAATCCTCAGAGAGATTGCTTTTGAAATCGACCAAGACAGCTTCAGTTTTGACGGACTCAGCGCTGCTACAATTCAGCTCAAAGATATTTCTTCCGAAAACGAACTGAAAATTAGATTAAACAATATTGAAATCCAGACCAAACTAATAGGCAAATATAATTTAGCAAATCTCGGTGCTGCCATTCTGATTGGAAAATTTTTCAATATTTCGGATGCCGAAATCAAAACGGCTTTGGAAACCTATACGCCCAAAGATATGCGCTCGCAAATCGTTAAAAAAAATGGCAACAAGATCATTTTAGACACTTATAATGCCAACCCTACCAGCATGATGGCTGCCCTGAAAAATGTATTGAACATGCAAAATGGAAATACCGTGGTCATTCTCGGTGATATGTTTGAATTAGGAGATCATGCCGACAAAGAACACCAAAATATTGTCAATTTCATTCAGCAACATCGGCTTCAAGCCTATTTGATTGGCGAACATTTTTTAAAAACCCACTCCAAAGACATTGAAAAATTTGCTACGTTACAAGATTTCTTAAAACAAAATACTTTTCAAAACATCAAAAATGCTTTGATTTTAATTAAAGGTTCCAGAAGCATGCAATTAGAAAAAATCTTGGAATAAACTAAAAAATATTGGTTTTTTTGGTGAATTACAAGGATCTTATAAATACCGAACACTGAAATTATAATCTAAGAAGTTTTTTGCATCGGTCATACCCCCTGCTTTTTACTCAACTTTAGACCTTCCCCTTTAAACTCATAGTCATTTGTCATCCTGCTCTTTTTTCGAATCATTTCACTCTCGAAATTTCCTTTAATTTCACTTTTTATCCACATTTACAACCCATAATTCATAACTTATAATTCCTCAAATCGCTTTATTCTCGGGGTTTTGCTTCACTCAACTTAAAAAAAAGAATTATTTTAGCCATATTAATCATACAGAGATGAAGTTGTTCAAGCTATATTCCGATTTTCAACCCACAGGCGATCAGCCCGAGGCCGTTGCGCAATTGGTTGAAGGAATAAGCGCCGGAGCAAAATATCAAACTTTGTTGGGAGTAACCGGATCGGGCAAGACCTTTACAGTTGCTAACGTAATTGAAAAAACACAACGTCCCACTTTGATTTTGGCACACAACAAAACGCTTGCTGCGCAATTGTTTCAAGAATTTAAACAGTTTTTTCCGGACAATGCCGTGGAATATTTTGTTTCGTATTATGACTATTATCAACCCGAGGCTTTCTTGCCTGTTACGGGAACTTATATCGAAAAAGATTTATCCATCAACGAGGAAATTGAACGCTATCGTTTGAGCACTACCTCATCTTTGCTTTCAGGCAGGAGAGATGTGATTGTGGTTGCCTCGGTTTCTTGTCTCTACGGGATCGGAAATCCGGTGGAGTTCAAGAACAATATTGTGAAACTGCAAAAAGATTCCAATGAAACCAGAACCAAGTTTTTGCACAAATTGGTTGCCGGTCTATACAGCAGAAGTGAAATTCCGCAAGCGGGCAGCTTTATTGTCAAAGGAGATACAGTGACGGTCTATCCTCCTTATACGAATAGATATTTCAAAATCAGCTATTGGGGCGACGATATTGATGAAATTGAGGTGTTTCATGCTGAAACAGGAAATTTAATGGACAGCGTAGATGCCTTGGATATCTATCCTGCCAATTTATTTGTTACTTCACCCGACAGACTGAATGATGCCATACAGAATATCAGAATAGACTTGGGAAAACAAATTGACTATTTCAAAGAAACGGGAAAACACTTGGAGGCGAAACGACTCAAAGAAAGAACGGAATTTGATTTGGAAATGATGGCAGAATTAGGCTATTGCTCCGGCATTGAAAACTATTCCAGATATTTAGACGGAAGAGCATCAGGCAGCCGTCCGTTTTGTTTGTTAGATTATTTTCCTGATGATTTTTTGATGGTGATTGACGAGAGTCATGTAACCGTTCCGCAAGTGCATGCCATGTATGGTGGTGACCGTTCCAGAAAAGAAGTTCTGGTTGACTATGGTTTCAGGTTACCTTCGGCAATGGATAACAGACCTTTGAAATTTGAAGAGTTTGAGCAGTTGCAAAATCAGGTGATTTATGCCAGCGCCACACCGGCGGATTATGAACTGCAAAAATCCAAGGGTGTGATTGTGGAACAAGTGGTGCGTCCCACCGGACTTTTGGATCCGGTTATTGAAGTGCGCCCTTCACAAAATCAGATTGATGATTTGTTGGAAGAGATTCAAAAAAGAATGGAAGATGATGAACGAGTTTTGGTCACCACACTCACCAAACGGATGGCTGAAGAGTTGACCAAATATTTAACAAATATCAACGTGAGAAGCAGATATATTCATTCTGATGTGGATACTTTGGAGCGTGTGAAAATCATGCACGATTTGAGAAAAGGTTTGTTTGATGTGTTGGTAGGCGTGAATCTTTTGCGTGAAGGTTTAGATTTGCCTGAAGTATCTTTGGTTGCCATTCTCGATGCAGACAAAGAAGGCTTTTTGCGTTCACACAGATCTTTGACACAAACCATTGGAAGAGCGGCGAGACACATCAACGGAAAAGCCATTCTCTATGCCGACAAAATGACAAAAAGCATGCAACTGACCATTGATGAAACCAACAGAAGAAGAGAAAAACAAACTCAATACAATATCAAGCATGGTATTACGCCCAAAGCAATTAAAAAAAGCTTGGAAAATATGTTGTCTCAAAACGAAGCAAAACAATATGTTTATGAAACAGATTTGCTGGGCAATGTTGCAGAAGAAAGAGCTGCCTATCAGTCTCAAAGCCAAATAGAGCAAGAACTAAGAAAGTTAAGAAAGCAAATGGAGATTGCCGCAAAGGATCTAGACTTTATTGCTGCGGCAAAATATAGAGATCAAATCACTGCTTTGCAAGAAATTCTGAGAACAAAAAAAGGCTAAACACAAGTTTAGCCTTTTTTTGAACTGCATACAAATTAGTCTACGCAGTGTAGTTTTTTGTATTTATCGTTTAGTTCCTCAGGAGATTCATCGTGGTCTTCACTTTTCTCAATAGCGTCAACCGGACAAACAGAAACGCATTGAGCTTCATCAAAGAAACCCACACATTCCGTACATTTGTCTGCAACGATAAAATAGAATTCGTCAGATATAGTATCTTGAGCTTCATCATCTTTCAGACAAGTGCCGTCAGCCATGTTCCAGTCTTCTCCCGGTTCATAAATTGCGGTGTTGGGGCATTCTGCCAAACATGCGCCACAATTGATACAGTCTTCGTTAATAAATAATGCCATAGTTTTTAAATTTTATATATTAATATATTAGTTTTGCAGACAAATATAATACCATTTTTAATAATGACAATAAAAGATAGAAAAAAATCTTTGAAAATTTTGGGTGATTTTTTGTCGCAGTTCAGGCTGAACAAAATCAAAAAGAAAAATCATATTCCGCATAATGATATTTTTTTTGAAGCATTGAAGAAAATCATTGACAGAAGTCAAGAGCAAAATCCTTGGTTCACCAAAAAAAACATGCTTTTTGCCATACAAACTTGGGCGGATGCACTCAAGGAAGAAAAAATTGAAAAATGGTTTTCTCAATATCATTTTCCTGAGATATCATCAATAAAAACAGTAGGTGTGGTTATGGCAGGAAACATCCCTTTAGTGGGTTTTCACGATTTTATTTCTGTGCTGATGTCCGGTCATCGTGTCAAGGCAAAGTTATCTTCAAATGATAAGTATTTATTGCCTCTATTGGCAAAATATTTGGAATATCTAAGTCCTGAATTCAAATCTAAAATTGAATTTGCAGATGGTGTGCTGTCTGATGTTGATGCCATCATTGCCACCGGAAGCGACAACACCTCGCGATATTTTGACTATTATTTCGGAAAATATCTGCATATTATCAGAAAAAACAGAAATTCCGTGGCAGTGCTAACCGGTGATGAAACCCAAGAAGATTTAGATGCTTTGGCAGATGATATGATGATTTATTTTGGCTTAGGGTGTAGAAACGTATCTAAACTTTTTGTTCCGAAAGACTATGATTTTGACCGCATTTTCAGTGCATTGATGAAATATGAAAATTTGATTAATTATAAAAAATATGCCAATAATTATGACTATAATAAGGCGGTCTATTTGATGTCAACTGACAAGGAAGAAAGAGAATCTTTGATAGATAACGGTTTGGTTTTGTTGAAAGAAGATGTGCATTATGCTTCGCCAATCGGCACCATATTTTTTGAAAAGTATGAACACCTGAACGATGTGAAAAAGATATTGAAAAATGATGTTGAAAAAATACAAGTCGTTGTCAGCAAGGCGGATATCTCAAATGCTATTCCTTTCGGGCAAACGCAAATTCCGCAACTTTGGGATTATGCCGACGGGGTGGATACCATGTCTTTTTTATTAAGTTTATAAAAACCCTATTGATCTTGAATTTTATCCCATTTGAAATTATAGTTTGGTGCCAAATCTCTTAGTTTTGAGAGCACGAAGCCGGTGTTCACCGTGGGACCTTCTGAAAAGATTTGCACGATTTCGTCTGCTTTGGCATCAAAAAATATTTTAATCAGATAGTCTGATTCGGGATTCTCTTTTTTGAGTTTATCGATGAAATTGATTGCCGTGATAAAATTATTTTTTCCGGTTTGCGGATTCTTTGTCATCATGTCTAGTCCCCATCGATTATAAGTATAAACAGCTCTATGATAGTATTGGTTTCTTTCATTCAGCAACAAGTCAATCATGTTCCCTTTAGAATTTTTTCTACTGCCTTTTTCCCATCCTGCAATATTGCTCTGTTCGGCATTTGACTGAATAATTTCGGCTTTTTCATAAAAATCCTTTCCGGCATTAAGCTTAAAACTATCAAAATCATGTCCCAGAGCAATATAAATGTAGAAAGCCAAAGAGCTAACCAAATTATTTTCAAACATTTCTATATTGAAATCCAGTCTTTGAAATTCTTGATATTTAAATTTGAAATTTTTATCGATTAGATTTGTCAAAAGTGTTTGATAGGTGGCATTATATGTAGGACGATAGGATCTGAAATAGAGTTCTGCCGTGAATTTTCCCGCATTATAGCTTTTGACATTAATCACAATATCACATTTTATTTTTTCATGATTCTGAAATTTTTTTTCTGTCCATTTGTTTTTATTAACAAATTCTTCGATGGCTCGTTCCAGTGACTTGAAAATTTGTTTGTTTGAATTGTTGATGCTTTCTGCATTAACTTGAGCTTTGCATTTGAATTCTTGAGCATTGAGATTCAAGAAGAAAAACAGACTAAAAAAAAGAAATATTTTATACATATCTTGTTATTATTTCGTCAAAAATATCTTTGGCAACTTGCTTTTTGGTTTTCAATTCAAATTGTTTTTGTTTCCCGTCAGCATCAATAATAGTGATTTTATTGGTGTCGTGCTTAAAACCTGCATTTTTTTCGTTCAAGGAATTCAATACAATAAAATCCAAATTTTTTTTCTTCAGTTTCTTTTTTGAATTTTCAATCTCATTTTCGGTTTCCATGGCAAAGCCTACGAGAAACTGTTTTTTCTTTTTGATTTTTCCCAAAGATGCCAAAATATCCTTGGTGGGTTTCAATGCTAAAGATAACGAAGAATTATCTTTTTTTATTTTATGACGGTGGGGTTTTTCAGGGGTAAAATCTGCAACGGCAGCCGCAAGAATGGCGATATCCGTATTTTTGAAAGACAAATGTGTTGCCTCAAACATTTCTTGCGCATTTGTCACTCTGACGGTTTCAATATTTTGATGATTTGCATTGAGATGAGTCGGACCGAGAATGAGTTTCACATTTGCTCCTAAATCGGCAGCGATTTCAGCCAAAGCAATGCCCATTTTTCCGCTGGAATGATTGCCAATGAATCTAACAGGGTCAATAGATTCATAGGTTGGACCTGCAGTGATGAGCACGGTTTTTTCTTTGAGAGACAAGTCTTTGCTGAAAAATTTTGAAATAATTCTAAAAATATTTTCAGGCTCTTCCATTCGTCCGAATCCGGTTAGTCCACTGGCAAGTTCGCCTTCTGTTGCCGGAATGATATGATGTCCGAAAGATTGTAGTTTTTCAATATTTTCTTTGGTTGTCGGATGGGTATACATATCTAAATCCATTGCAGGAGCAATAAATACAGGTGATTTTGCAGACAGGTATACGGCAGTCAGAAAATTGTCTGAAAGTCCATGTGCCATTTTTGAGAGTGTGGCAGCCGTTGTGGGGGCAAAAAGCATTAAATCCGCCCATTGTGCCAATGCAACATGACTGTTCCATTCTCCTTGATCATTTGCCACAAAATCAGACAGCACCGGATTATTGGAAAGCGTGCTTAATGTCAGGGGTGTGACAAATGTTTTTGCTGCCGGAGTCATCATGACTTTGACTTGTGCTCCTTCCTTAACGAATAAGCGGACTAAATTCGGAATTTTATAGGCAGCAATGCCACCGGTGATTCCGATTAATATTTTTTTCCCCTTGAGAGACATTTTATTTTTTTTTATTTCAAATCACCAAACTCATCGTCTGATGCGTCTATCCAGTCAAGTTTTCCATCTAGCCATTCTTGCATGGCAATGGCAACGGATTTTGGTAGTCTTTCATAAAATCTTGAGATATCAATTTGTTCTTTGTTCTCAAAAATTTCTTCCAAAGAATCTTGATAGGTCTCAAATTCTTTAAGTTTTTTCAATAGTTCATCTTTCATTTCGGCATTGAGTTGTTCCACTCTGTTCCCAATAATTCTGATAGCCTTATAGATATTATGAGTTGGAGCTTTAACTTGCTTTCTGTCGTATGTGACAGTGCTCAACGGCGCTTTACTATTTTTAAAATCGGTCATAATTAATGATTTATGAATTGAATTGTTTTTTTTCAGATTGTATTTTTTTATTGATTTTATTTAATTCTTTTAAATAGATAGAATCAGGATATTTTTTCTTAAAGTTGCTCAGTTGATTTTCTGCTTGTCTCAATCGGTTTTCTTTTTTTGAAGTGACACTGTTCAATGCCAATTCTGCCATAGCCTTGAATTTATAATACAAAGCTTCCTCAGTAAATTTTGATCCGGGATGATCAATTAGAAAATTATTAAACGCTGTAATCGCAGCTTTATACATGGTCAAATCAAAATATTGTTTAGAAATTTCCAAGTCTTTTTTTTCCAAACGTGCAGTGAGTTTGGCGTCCATTTGGTTGATTTCTTTGCTGTATTTGGAATAGGGATATTTTTTAATGAAAGCCTGAATCTCCTCGATAGCTCTCTTTGTATATGCCTGATCTACAGAATATTTTGGAGAAAGTATATCATAAGATTTCACGATATAATAGGCGGCATCTTCTGCCTTTGAACTCTCGGGATACAATTGGGTGAATTTTCTCAATTTTGCACCTGCGCTGGTGTAGTATTTCATGTGATACAGACTCATTGCGTGCGCAAACAGAAGTCTTTGATAGACGGGTTTGTTTCTATAAACTTTATCCACTTGTGTGAAAAGTTGATCTGCTCTTTTATATTTTTCTTTCTTATAATATTTCCAAGCCAAGTCATATTTTGCTTTAGCATCTGTTCCGTTTATTACTTTTTGGAATTCGCCACAAGAAGTGAGTAGGGCGAGACTAAAGATTATCAGCAATATATTTTTCATCTGTCTATTTTATATCGTGTTGGTTTAATACGAAATATATCGATTTGCAAAGGTAAGATTATTCTACCACAAATAGAAATTTAATTCAAAATTACAATAAAAAACCGGAGTCAAATAATAATGAAAAGTTAAAACGACTATAAGTATTCCAAAATTCTCAAATATCTTATCAGTTCATCGGTGTAGGCTTTGATGTCTCCGTGTTTGACATCCAGCATCAAGTCATAGATATTATCATCTAAAAAATAGCCTACTCTGAATTTTGATTTTATGGCAAGCGAAAAATAGAGTTCTATTTCGTTTTGAATGCCGGTAAAATCCACCAAAAGATCATAATTTCTATCCAAGAATTCAAGAATTTCCGTACTGGTGATTTTTCCGAACACTGAAAAATCACTCTTGGTTGCAATCACTCCGCGAAGCTCATTATAATTGTCGTTTCGTCCTTTGACAGTGAGAATATCAAAATTTCTTGTGTCGAGTCCCGTGATTTTTTCAATATATTTCAGCCGATCATAGGTCAATTTTGAAACAGGATTGTTAAGAATAGCAATTCTCCTGATAGGTTGTTTGGCATCCAGATAGCCATCCGAAAGTTGCTTTTTCAGTTGCTTGGTTTTGTTTCGAATGATATTTTCTTTGATATTCAGTATGCTCAAAATGTGCTGTTTTATGTTGTAAAAATAAAAAATTATTTAAAAATTATTTTTTTGACGACATCTCTTCCAAAACTCTCGTTCATCAGTTTGATAATTTTATCTTTCCCACGACTCAGTTCTTCTCGAAGCGGAGAAGATGTTAGTCGTATGGTCAGCGTGCCGTTTTTGTAATTGATATCACTCGTATATGGCGCAATGGAATTGCCCATCAAGTCTGCCCAAAGTTTTTTGATTTGTGCTTTTTCCAAACCTTTTTTCAATTTTTGGTCTGCCCTGATATTTTTAATGATTTCTCTGATATGTACAGTGTTCTTACTGATATCTGCCATGTCTATTTTCTTTTAAGTACTTTTTTTGCAGCCTGATAGATGCCGTTGGCATTCAATCCGTGTTTTTGCATTAGTTCGTCTCCGGTTCCCGATTCTCCAAACACATCATTCACGGCAACAAATTCTTGTGGTGTAGGCAATTCATTTGCCAATAATCCGGCAATACTTTCTCCAAGTCCACCTATACGATTGTGTTCTTCACAAGTGACGACTGCTCTTGTTTTTTTTGCTGAACCCAGAATGGCTTTTTTGTCCAAAGGTTTGATGGTGTGAATATTGATTAGATCAACACTAATGCCCTCTGCCTCCAACTTCTCCATTGCTTGAACGGCTTCCCAAACCAAATGTCCGGTAGCAAAAATACTCAAATCACTTCCTTCGTTGAGCACAAGAGCTTTGCCAATTTCAAATGCTTGATTTTCAGGCATAAAATTTGGCACTTTCGGGCGTCCGAAACGAAGATAGACAGGGCCTTCATATTCGGCAATGGCAAATGTGGCTGCCTTGGTCTGGTTATAATCGCATGGATTGATGACTATCATATTCGGCAACATTCTCATCATTCCCAAATCTTCTAAAGCTTGGTGTGTGGCGCCATCTTCTCCAACAGTCAAACCTGAATGTGAAGCACATATTTTTACGTTTTTTTCGGAGTATGCTACAGATTGACGAATTTGATCATATACCCGACCGGAGATAAATTCTGCAAAGGTGGAGGCAAAAGGAATTTTTCCTTCGAGTGTGAATCCCGCCGCCATGCCAATCATGTTGGCTTCTTGAATGCCTACATCAAAAAATCTATCGGGGTTTTCTTTGGCAAAGTTGCTCATCTTCACCGATCCGATGACATCGGCGGTTATGGCAACAATATTTTTATTTTTTCTGCCTAATTCGGTTAGCGCATCTCCAAATCCTGAGCGAGTATCTTTTTTTTCTGTATATGTATATTTCATGGTTTGTAAAGTAAAAAGAGTGAAAGTTCTGTTTTTGTTCAATTTTTAATCTTCCTGATAATCTCCGATGGTTTCTTCCAGTTGATTCAAGGCTTTTTTCAGTTGCTCGTCATTCAACGGACTTCCGTGCCAACGATAGTCATCATGCATAAAATCAATGCCATATCCCATTTTGGTATGTAACACAACCGCCACAGGTTTTCCTTTGCCTGTTTTGTTTTTAGCTTCTTTCAGTCCATTGATAACAGCTTGTAAATCATTTCCTTTTTTGATTTCGATGACTTCCCAATTGAAAGCTTCAAATTTTGCTTTAAGATTTCCAAGTGATAATACATCATCCACTTTTCCGTCGATTTGTGCATTGTTAAAATCAACTGTAGCAATCAGATTATCTATGCCTTTTGCGCCGGCATAGAGCACAGCTTCCCAAATTTGTCCTTCTTGCAGTTCTCCGTCTCCATGGAGTGTATAAACCAAATGTTTGTCGTTATTGATTTTTTTTCCTTGTGCTACGCCAATGGCAACAGACAAGCCTTGCCCCAAAGAACCACTGGCAATTCTGACACCGGGCAAGCCATCGTGCACAGACGGATGTCCTTGCAAGCGAGAGCCTAATTTTCTGAAAGAGGATAGTTCGTTCACTTGAAAATATCCGCGTCTTGCCAATGTGCTATAGTAAACCGGAGTGATATGTCCGTTAGACAATAAGAAAACATCTTCTCCGGTGCTTTTAATCGTGAATTTCTTTGGGTTGATTTCCAAGATTTCATGAAAAAGTACAGTAAAAAATTCCACGGTTCCGACGGAACCTCCGGGATGTCCGGACTGAACGGCATGAACCATTCTGACAATGTCTCTTCTGATTTGACTCGGATAAGCATCAATTTTATTCATAGAAAGTTGATTTTGTTGTGAGACAAAAGTAAGGAAAAAATAAGGAAAATCAGTTTGTTTTTTTCTTTTTATATTGCCATGGATGTATGGCGGTCGTTGTTCCGATATGCATTGAATAAACGTGATTGTATTCAAGGTTTGCTACTGTTGTTATGGTTTTATTGAACGGCAGGAATCACATAGTTCTCAATAAAACTATCCATATCCAACTGATTATAAACGCCATTGGTATTGGCAGTTGAAACGATTGCAATATCAAAATCCGGAATTAGGCAAATGTATTGCCCGCCATAACCCCATGCTTTATAAACATTACTTCCTAAAATATTTGTTATCCACCAACAATAACCATAACTATATTCGCCACCAACAAATACTTGAGCAGAAAGCGATGTGTTTATCCAACTACTCGAGATAATCTGATGGGAAGCTGAAATACCGTTGTTCAAATATAATAATCCAAATTGTGCTAATTCTCGAGGGGTTATATAGAAATTATAACCACCTGAGAAGTAGCCTTGTGGATCTTTTCCCCAATGTTCCACTACTATTCCTAAATCTGTCATAAGATTGGAATATAAAAATTCGCAGGTGTTTTCATTGGCAGCTTCCTTGAGAATAGCAGAAAGAATATGTGTGTTTGCTGTTGAATAATTAAAAGTGGTTCCCGGAGAGTTTGTCATTGGCAAATCAAGTATGGCTTCAATCCAATTATCAGATCTTTCAATGCTGTATTCCGTATAATCCTCTGTCCATTCAAGTCCTGATGTCATGTTAAGCAGATGTTTTATAGTTATTTGTTTTTTTAATGTGTCATTTGAAACATATTCCGGAAAAAATACAGAAATTTTTT
>CAZAXU010000019.1:20041-43963 GCA_964489245.1 uncultured Flavobacteriaceae bacterium | reverse complement strand
TCTTTCATTCAACTCACTTTATGAAACAAAGATATAACCCATTTTGAAAATATACTTATCCATTCTTGCTGTTTTTTACATTCCAAAAAACGAATGTAAATAAATTCTAAATCTGCAATATGTGATATCAATCCAAAAATCTATTCATACAATGCCAACAATTGCTCAGCATGTGCTTTGGTTTTTACCTTTTTGATGATATGTTCAATTTTTCCGGTTTGATCAATGATGAAAGTTGTTCGATGCAAACCATCATATTCACGCCCATAAAGTTTTTTATGTCCCCAAACACCATAACTGTCAATAATTTTTCTTTCAAAGTCCGGAATCAAAAAAAAAGGAACTTGGTGTTTTTCTTTGAAGCGTTTCTGTTTTTCCGGTGTATCAGGGCTTATCCCCAAGACTTCAAAACCCTTTGATTGCAACAAATCATAGTGCGTTGCCAAATTAAGAGTCTCCGCAGTGCAACCGGGGGTCATGGCTTTAGGATAGAAAAACAAAATCAGTTTTTTTCCTTTGAAATCATGTAATCTTATTTTCTTTTCCAAGCAATTCTTCGTATCAAATATCGGTGCCTTTTCTCCAATTTTTAAATGCGTCATTTTAGTTTTTTTTAAGAATTCCCTTTCGTAAAAATACACTATTTTTGCGATAACAACAAGGCAATTTCAAATCATCCCATAAGCCCGAACCGGAATATGAAAAACATCATAATATTATTTCTTACTGCCATTATTTGGGGATTGGCCTTTGTTGCTCAAAAAGCGGGAATGAAATATATAGGTCCTTTTGCATTCAACGGTATGCGTTTTATTTTAGGCACGCTATCCCTACTTCCTTTATTGGTTTTTCAAAAACAACTTTTTGGAACATCTGTCAGAGATACCGATTTATCTTTCACTCTTAAAGGAGGTATTGTTTTAGGGGTCTTTTTATTTATTGCTGCGGCTTTTCAACAAGTTGGTGTGGTGGAATCTACTGCAGGAAATGCAGGGTTTATCACCAGTTTATACATCATATTGGTGCCATTTATCAGCATTTTTATCAGGCATAAAATCAGTCCGGAAGAATGGATAGGGGCACTTTTAGCAGCCATCGGACTATACTTCTTATCAATCAATCAACAATTCAAAATGTCACCCGGAGACGGACTCGTACTCATCAGCGCATTTTTCTGGGCAAGTCATATTCTACTCATAGGATATTATGCACCGAAAACCAATATTTTACTCCTTTCAATAATCCAATTTAGCATCGGAGCGCTTCTAAATTTATTTGTTGCTTTTTGGGTGGAGGAAATAAATTTTTCCATGATAACCGATGCGTTGTATCCCATTCTCTACGGTGGCATTATGTCTATCGGAATAGCCTACACTTTGCAAGCTGTCGGGCAACGCAATATTGCTCCTTCAAAGGCCGCTATAATTTTGAGTTTTGAATCTATATTCGCTTTGTTGGGAGGATGGCTTTTGCTGAACGAATCAATCACTTTTAGAAAAACTATCGGTGCGACAATCATGCTCACCGGATTGATTATTTCTCAAATAAAAATTACATCTTTAAAAAATAGATCATGACCAAGAAAGAAAAAGTCCAAATCATAATAAATACACTACAAGAACTATTTCCCAATCCCCCCATCCCTTTGGATCATAGCAACAATTACACATTTTTGCTTTCCGTTTTGCTTTCTGCACAGACCACTGACAAAATGGTCAACAGAGTCACACCAGCCTTATTCTCACTGGCAGATAATCCTTATGATATGCAAAAACTGCCTGTTGAACAAATTCAAGAAATCATTCGTCCGGTAGGTCTGTCTCCTAAAAAGGCAAAGGCAATTAGTGAATTGTCCAAAATACTTGTCGAAAAATTCAACGGAGAAGTTCCTGACAATTTCAAAGATTTGGAATCTCTACCCGGTGTGGGACATAAAACGGCAAGCGTAATGATGAGTCAAGCCTTTGGAGTGCCGGCTTTTCCGGTAGACACACACATTCACAGACTGATGAAACAGTGGAAACTCTCACAAGGAAAAAACGTGGTCCAAGTGGAGCAAGATGCCAAAGGCTTGTTTCCCAAAGAAAAGTGGAATGATTTGCACCTGCAAATTATCTATTACGGCAGAACATACGCACCCGCTCGCAGCTATGACCCCGAAAAAGATATCATCATGAAAAAACTGAACAAAAAAGCTTAGAAACCAAGAAAAAGTCGATAGAGTCTTATCTATCGACTTTTCCTCAGATGAAAACACTTAAACCTAATTGTTGATGATTTCGATATCCTTAATCATCTTGGTTTGGATAATCTCTAATGCTTTTGCATAAGCAACCACAATAGAAACACGGTAATTGATTTTTCTTAAAATGTAATTTTCTTGCATAGAATTTATTTGCTGGTTGTAAAGATATAACGCAAGAAAAAATCATTTATTTTATTCGACCAATTTAATTTTATGTTCTTCTATTATTTTTCTCAGATTGATTAAAGCATATCTCATTCTGCCTAGTGATGTGTTGATGCTCACGCCCGTCTTTTCAGAAATTTCTTGAAAAGAAAGCTCATCATACATTCTCATTTTCAGCACAATCTTTTGCTCTCCGGGAAGTTGTTCAATCAGATATTGAATCTTTTTAATCATCTGTGACCTAATCATTTGATCTTCTGCATCTAAAGCCCCATCCTTCAACAACGAAAAAATAGAAAAATCTTCAGTCTCATAGACCTTTTTCATTTTGTTCTGCTTGCGATAGTAGTCTATAACCAAATTATGCGCAATGCGAATTACCCAAGAAAGAAATTTTCCTTCCTCTACATACCTTCCCTTTTTCAAAGTTTTAATTACTTTGAAGAAAGTATCCTGAAATAAATCTTCTGCCAATTCTTGATTTTTAACTTTCAGATAAATAAATCCGAAAATCTTGTCGCGATGTCTGTTGATTAAATCTTGTATTACCGTATCGTCGCCTCCCACAAATTTTGCGACCAATTGTGAATCTGATAAAATAAATGTTTTTTCCATACCTACTCTCTTTTCCAAGACTGTATTGTCTCGGGAATTTATTGTTCGTTAATAAATAAAAAAAGTAAATATGTGCTTATAGGCTTGTATTTTAATCTAAGGGACAAATTTATGAAAAAATACAAATACACTGAGATAATAATACGAATATTTTTCATGAATTGTCATTCTTTCTAAAAATAACAAAAATCGAAGAAAAATATTCACTAAAATAAAACATTCGTTGTCAATATAAAAAATTACAACCACATCAGATTTCGGCAAATTCTGCCTAATAACAAAAAAATATACGATTAGACGTATGGCGAATGAAAAAAAAATCTATCTTTGCAGTTCGAAAATATACATAATAATCATTAAAAAAAATATTGGAATGTATTTAACACCAGAAATTAAAAAAGAAATTTTCAGCAAGTACGGAAAATCTGAAAAAGACACAGGATCTTCTGAAGGACAAATTGCGCTATTCACTCACCGCATTGAACACCTAACCAAGCATTTGAAAAAAAATATTCATGACTATAGTACCGAAAGAGCACTAGTCAGGTTGGTTGGAAAAAGGAGAAGTCTCTTGGACTATTTAAAAAATAATGATATTGAGAGATATCGTAAGATTGTTAAAGAATTAGGTTTAAGAAAATAAACAAGCTACAAAAGGGCAGTTCGCTGCCCTTTTTTTATATTCAAATACCTAACTATCATCGGCATATTTCGTGCCTAAAAATTATTAAACTAGAATTAGAATTATGAAACCAGAACCCATAAAAGAGATTATACATTTAGAAGACGGAAGAAACATTTCCATCGAAACAGGAAAATTGGCTAAACAAGCAGATGGATCTGTAGTTGTAAGAATGGGAAACACCATGCTTCTGGCAACGGCAGTTGCTTCAAAGGATGTTAATCTTGATATCGATTTTTTACCTTTAACAGTGGACTATCGTGAAAAATTTGCATCATCAGGCAAATTTCCGGGAGGCTTTTTTAAACGAGAAGGACGCCCCAGCACTGAAGAAATATTAGTCATGCGATTGGTTGATAGAGTCTTAAGACCTCTGTTCCCCAAAGATTATCACGCCGAAACACAAGTGATGATTCAGTTGATGTCTCATGACGAAAACGTACAAGCCGATGCGTTGGCTGGTTTAGCCGCGTCTGCCGCACTTGCCCTATCAGATATCCCTTTTGATGGCCCCATCTCCGAAGTAAGAGTGGCAAAAATAGAAGGGAAATTAATGATTAATCCCAGTTTTGCTGCAACAGAAAATGCAAGTATTGACCTTATGGTAGGCGGAACAGAAGATTCCGTAACCATGGTAGAAGGACAAATGGATGAAGTGAGCGAAGATGAAATGATTGAAGCCATTGAATTTGCACACCAAGCCATCAAAAAACAGATTGAAGTTCAAAATAAATTGGCTGCGCAAGTTGCAAAATCTCAACCCAAAAGAGATTATCCTCATGAGGAACAAGATGATGATTTATACATGAGTATTGAGAAAGCAACTTATGACAAATTATATGCTATTGCCAAAGCAGGAACAGGAAAACACGAACGATCTGAAAAATTTGAAGCGCTTAAAGAAGAAATAAAATCAGGTTATTCTGAAGAAGAATTAGAAGAAAAAGGGAAGCTTATCAGTGCTTATTTCAACAAAGTGACCAAAAAAGCCGTCAGGGATTTAATTCTCAACGAAGGTCTGCGTTTGGATGGAAGAAAAACCACTGAAATCAGACCCATCTGGACAGAAGCAGACTATTTGCCTTCCGTGCATGGTTCTGCAATCTTTACACGTGGCGAAACGCAAGCATTGGCAACGGTCACACTGGGAACTTCAAGAGAAGTCAATATGATTGACGGAGCAACCATGCGTGCCGAAGAACGTTTCTATTTACATTATAATTTTCCGCCTTTCTCAACAGGAGAAGCAAGACCCTTAAGAGGAACTTCTCGTAGAGAAATCGGACACGGACACTTGGCTCAAAGAGCTTTAGAACCTATGATTCCGGAAGACAATCCATATACGGTGAGAATCGTATCTGAAATTTTAGAATCCAACGGTTCTTCTTCCATGGCAACTGTTTGTGCCGGATCTATGGCTCTGATGGATGCAGGAATCCAAACATTGAAACCGGTTTCAGGTATTGCCATGGGGTTAATTTATGACGAAGAAACTAAAAACTATGCCGTGCTTTCAGATATTCTTGGAGATGAAGATCATTTGGGTGATATGGATTTCAAAGTCACCGGAACCAAAGACGGTATCACCGCTTGCCAAATGGATATCAAAATCAAAGACTTAAAAAGAGAAATTCTGGAAAAAGCTCTGCACCAAGCCAAAGAAGGCAGATTGCATATCATGAGCGAAATGGAAAAATCCATCTCAAAACCCAGACCTCAAGTAAAAGACTTTGTGCCTAAGATGGTTAAAGTCGAAATTCACAAAGATTTCATTGGAGCCGTGATTGGAAAAGGAGGAAAAGACATTCAACAACTCCAAGAAGATACAGACACCACAATTGTAATTGAAGAAGTGGATGGAAAAGGTTTGATTGAAATCATGGGAACCGATATGGATAAAATTCAAAAAGTGCTCGATCGTATTGACCAAATCACTTTTGAACCTGAAGTGGGAGAAATTTACGAAGGAAAAATCACATCGATTAAAGACTTCGGCGCTTTTGTTGAAATTGCTCCCGGAATCGAAGGCTTACTCCATATTTCTGAAATCGATTGGAAAAGAGTGGCAAAAGTCACCGACGAACTCAAAGAAGGACAAACAGTCAAAGTGAAACTGATTGGCAAAGACCATCGCGGAAAAATGAAACTTTCAAGAAAAGTACTTTTGCCTCGTCCTGAAAGAAAAGAGAGAACGGATAAAAAAGAAGAATAGACTGTTAAATATCCGAAGAAATAAAAGAAAATCCTTACATCTTAGTGTGAGGATTTTTTTGATTAATCAAAACAAAAACTTTCGTTTTTTATAGGTTTTATTTCTTTAAAATAGATTAATTTTGCGTCAAAATTTATTGTCATGACCATCAAACTTATTTTTTTGACACTTGTTGTTCTTGCACTAGCCGTGATGGGAATTGCCGTGAAAATAATTTTAAAAAAAGACGGTAAAATTGAAGGCACTTGTGCCAGCCTGAATCCTGAAACCAATCCGGATAACAAACCTTGTTCATTTTGTGGCAGAACCCGTGAAGAATATGAAGGAAATTGCTCTCATGAACTACATCAAAAAATTAAGGAAGAAAAAGAAAAAGGCACACTTACCAAATTTATCGAAACCCTACACCAAAAATGATTTTCTTATTCAGCCTGTTTTTATTGTTCACCGCTATTCAAATTTGCTATCATCTGTGCATTTTTCAAAAGTTTGCATTCCATCATTCCAAAAAAAATGTAGTTTCCAAACAGGAACATCCGGTCTCGGTTGTCATCTGTGCAAAAGATGAATCTGAAAATCTAAAAAAAATCCTACCTTCTATCTTTGAACAAAACTACGGCAACTATCAAATCATTCTGATTAACGATCGCTCAACAGATAATACCTTGGATGTTTTTGAAGAATTTCGACAAAAATATCCCCGAAAAACACAAATCATCAATGTGCAATTCAATGAAAATCCTGTGTTTCGCGGAAACAAAAAATATGCCTTAAGTCTAGGTATTAAAGCGGCAGAAAATCCATACTTGCTATTCACCGATGCCGATTGTCATGTGCCTTCAAACAATTGGATTCAAGAAATGGCAACTTCTTTCAACAAAAAAAATACGGAAATAGTTCTTGGTTACGGCAAATATCAAAAAAATCTTAACTCATTTCTCAATAAACTTATTCGCTATGAAACTCTGCAAACAGCCATTCAATATTTTTCATATGCATTGAAAGGCATGCCCTATATGGGTGTAGGAAGAAATTTGGCTTATACAAAAGATTTATTCATGAAAAACAATGGTTTCTATAATCATTTGAGAGTCCTTTCCGGTGACGACGATCTTTTTGTCAATGAAAATGCCGATTCACACAACACAAATATTTGTATTTCTCCTGAAAGCTTTACGGTTTCCAAGCCCAAACAAAACCTGAAAACATATTTATTTCAAAAACGAAGACATATTTCTACGGCAAAATATTATAAAACAAAACACAAATTGCTTTTAGGAACCTATTATATTTCTCTGGTAGCTTTCTGGATACTTAGCGTTTTACTACTTACACAATTATTTTGGTGGAAAACAGTTCTTGCTGTAGTGGCTCTTAGATTTCTTGTATCATTTATAATCAATTCCAAAGCTGCCAAAAAATTAGACGAATCCGATTTGGTTTGGTTTTTGCCAATTCTGGAACCAAGTCTGATTTTGCTTCAATTTTATATATTTGTGCATAATCTAATTTCAAAACCCAAAACGTGGGCATAATCAAAGAACAAATAGCATCAGCCATTCAAGGCAACCAAGCGGCATACAAATATCTGTTAGACAGATACTGGACAGATATTCATAAATTCCAAAAGTCAAGAATCAACAATCAAGATGAAGCTGAAGATATCACCATTCAAACCTTTGCAAAGGCTTTTGCCAATTTGAAACAATATGATTCACAATATGATTTTAAGAATTGGCTACTGATGATTTCTAAAAATGTCTATATCGATTCTCAGCGTAAAAAGAAGAATAACATCACCTCTATCAAAGAAAACAAAGAAGTTTTTCAATTGATAGATAATGAAATGACCTCCGAGGATAAAATGATTTTAGAACAAAACTTATTGCAACTGAAAATTTGCATCAAAAAGCTAAAGCCTCATTATAGAGATGTCATCGAATTACGCTATTTTCACGATCTGAGTTATAAGGAAATTGCAAAAGAAATCAATGAACCCGTTAACAATGTAAAAATCAAATTGCTCCGTGCCAAAAAACTTTTGGGAGATATTTTGAAACAACAGTAAAATATGAGCCATCCAACAAAAAAATACAGTAAAAAACCCGAGTGGCTGAAAGTAAAACTTCCCGGTGGTGATAATTTTAAAAAATTAAGAGATATCGTTGAAGACCGTAAACTACACACCATTTGCACCAGTGGCAGATGTCCGAATATGGGAGAATGCTGGAACGACGGAACAGCAACTTTCTTGATTCTCGGGAATATTTGTACCCGTTCTTGCGGCTTTTGTAATGTCTTGACAGGAAAACCGCTCCCTGCCGATTTGGAAGAGCCTCATAAAATTGCCAAATCCATTCAGCTTATGGGAGTCAAACATGCCGTTATCACTTCGGTCGATAGAGATGACTTGCCGGATGGAGGCTCAGAAATTTGGGCTGAAACCGTCAATGCCATTAGAAAACTCAATCCGGATGTTACCTTGGAAACACTAATTCCTGACTTTCAGGGCAAAACAAAACTTCTGGATAATATTGTTTCTGTTTCTCCCGAGGTGGTTTCTCACAATCTTGAAACCGTGAGAAGACTGACCAAACAAGTAAGAAAGCAGGCAAAATACGAGCGCAGTTTGGAAGTTTTAAAATATTTAAAAAACCAAGGCATCAACCGAACTAAATCAGGTCTTATGTTGGGATTGGGAGAAACAGAAACTGAGGTTATCGAAAGCATGCAAGACCTAAGAAAAGTCAATGTTGATATTATCACCATCGGACAATATCTGCAACCGAGCCCAAAACATTTACCGGTTGATCGATATGTCACACCGGTTGAATTCAAAAAATATGAAATCATCGGATTGGAAATGGGATTCAAACATGTTGAAAGCGGTCCTTTGGTGCGTTCTTCCTATCATGCTCACAAACATATTTTATAGCACATCATTAAAAATTACGAGATTTTAACAAAGTTTTAACTAATCTTTACAAGACAAGATGGTTTTGGCACAGTATTTGATTTGTTAGTAATCGATGAAAGATTTTTTTTCATAGTTGAGTTATTTTGGTTAAAGGGAAGACCGCTGCGAACTTTTGCAGCGGTCTTCCTTATTTTATAACATTAGTCATTATATATATATCCACAAAAGATTTATCTTGCAAAAAAATTGAAAAGGAATATGAAAAAGAAAATTTTACTTATCTCAATGCTCGTATTGACGGCGATAAGCTTAACCGCCCAAAATGATACACCCAAAAAAAACGAGCAGTTGGATACCATCCAAATCGTTTCTCATTATGACCAAAAATATATTGAAAAAATTCCAAGAAGCATTCAGCTAATCAAATTTCAAGATTTAAAAACAAAACCGGTTGAAAGCATTGACGATATATTGGAAACATTATCGGGAGTGGATGTCAGAACGCGCGGAAGCAAAGGCATTCAATCCGACTTAAGCCTGCGGGGTGGAAATTTTGATCAAGTGCTTATTCTGTTGAACGGTATAAAAATCAACAATACGCAAACAGGGCATCATAATTTAGATTTGCCTGTGGAGATTTCAATGCTGGATCATATCGAAATACTCGAGGGACCTGCAGGGCAAACTTTTGGTATTAATTCCTATAGTGGTGTTATAAACTTGGTCACAAAAAAAAGCAAGAAAAATCAAGCATATATCCATGCCGAGGCAGGGCAATTCGGATTTCTGAAAACCGATTTAGGCATTCAACACCATTTTGGAAAAATCTATATCAACAACAACTTGTCATATAAAAAATCCGACGGATACTTGCAAAATTCATCCATTAACAATACTGATTTTTATGCTTTAAAGGATTATTTGGATATTAAATTTCAGCTTCAAAAACTTCCGATTAATCTTCAAGCCGGATTCCACCAAAAAGCCTTTGGAGCAAATAGTTTCTACACATCAAAATATCCTTGGCAGTTTGAAAAAACAAAAGGATATTTTATTCATCTAAACACATCTTTCGGAAAAAAAATTATCATTAAGCCAAATTTGAATTATAAAATTCATTTTGATGAGTTTCAACTCTTTAGAGAAAGTAGATTTGCTTATCAAGATGGATTTTTTGTCCACCAAAAAGACACTGCGCAACTTGCCCCCGGCTATTTTTATAAAGAACACAACCATCATCAAACCAAGAGCGTCTCGGCAAATGTACGCGTCAAATTTAAAAATAGTCTGGGAAAAACAAATCTTAATTTTTCTTATGGCAACGATCAAATTTTGAGCAATGTTTTAGGTGAAAAACTAGACAAACCCATTACAAAATCAAATCGCATCACTTACAACAAAAAAGATGTTCGAGCTCATTTTGAGACAAACATCAACCATACCAAAAAAATAGGAAAATGGCATTTGGGTTTGGGAGGAACTTTTCTATATTCCGCACAATATCAATCCATTTTTTCAGGCGGTTTATATTTCAGCTACATCAATCGAGGGTTCACACATTATTTTTCTGCCAACAATGCCGCCAGACTGCCTAGTTTCACCGATCTTTATTATGCAGGTCCGATAAATAAAGGCAATCCTAATCTAAAACCTGAAAAAGCAACCAGCTTTGAAGTCGGAACAAAATATAAACACTTAAATTTCTTTGCATCTGCCGCCATATTCTTCAGAAAAGGCAACAATACTATAGACTGGATAAAAACCAATACGAACGACAAATGGCAGACTCAAAATCTGACTGAATTGCAAACCTTTGGTTTTGAATTGAGTCTGAGAAAGCGATTCAAAGAAAAATGGATGGAGAATATCGATTTATCTTATGCTTTTTTGAATATGGATAAACTTGAAGATGAAAAATTTATTTCAAAATATGCACTGGATTATTTAAAACATAAATTGAGTCTGAACATCACACATAAGGCGTTCTACGGACTTAAAATAAATTGGAGTTTTATCTACAAAAACAGAGCAGGAAAATATTTAGACTATATTGACAAACAATACAAATTATTTGACTATCCCCCTTATCTGCTTACCAACGTAAAACTATACAGAAACTTTAATAAATTTGATTTGGGATTGAATATTGAAAATCTGTTCAACACGGATTATAGAGATCTTTCCTATATCAAAATGCCGGGTAGGTGGATCATTTTCCAGGTTAATTACAGCATCACTAAATAAATATATTATCCCACACAAATCAGTCCGGAAGAAATTGTATAAGTTTTTAAAACTCAAAATACATTCCATATATCTGTTTCCGGAGCAGGTGCCGTCAATTTAATCTTTTCCTTTTTGACAGGATGAATAAATTCTATTGCAACGGCATGCAATGAAATCCCTCCATTTTTATTGCTTCTTGAAAAACCATATTTCAAATCGCCTTTAATCGGACTGCCAATCTTTGCCAACTGTGCCCGAATCTGGTGATGCCTGCCTGTTTCCAAATCGATTGAAAGCAAGTGATAAGTGTCAGATGATGACAAACAACGATAGTGCAAGATTGCCTTTTTTGCATTATCAATCGGATTCACATAAACTGTAGATTTATTGTTCTTTGAATTTTTTCTCAAATAGTGAATCAAGGTGCCGTTATCTTGCTCGGGACGCTTTTTTACGATTGCTTGATAAGTCTTTTTGATTTGATGTTTTTTGAGCAACTCATTCATTCTGCTAAGCGCTTTTGAAGTTCTTGCAAAAACAACAATTCCGCTTGTCGGACGATCCAACCGATGTACCACACCCAAAAAAACAGCCCCGGGTTTGTTATATTTTTGTTTGATATAATCCTTAACTACCTCTGACAAAGGAAGGTCTCCGGTCTTGTCTCCCTGCACAATATCACCAATTCTTTTATTGATTACAATCAGATGATTGTCTTCATAAATAACTTGCAAATTGTCTTTGTTGGAATGCATCAATATTGCTCGTTTTCGTTGGGGAAGTCGAGTGTTTTTACATCGTGTATGTATTGCTTGAATGCTCGGGTCATTATTTCATTTAAATCGGCATATCTTCTCAAGAATCTGGGACTGAAATCCTTGGTCATTCCCAACATATCATGGAGCACCAAAACCTGACCATCAACGCCTGCGCCTGCACCTATACCGATAACCGGAATACTGAGATTTCGGGCTACTTCTTTTGCCAATTCTGCAGGAATTTTTTCTAATATAAGCGCAAATACACCTAATCTTTCCAGCAATTTCGCATCTTTAATTAATTTTTTTGCTTCGGATTCTTCCTTTGCTCTCACCGTATAAGTCCCAAACTTATAGATGGATTGTGGTGTAAGCCCCAAATGCCCCATCACCGGAATCCCTGCACTCAAGATTCTGGATATCGATTCTGAGATTTCCTCACCTCCTTCCATTTTCACGGAGTGAGCACCGGACTCTTTCATGATTTTTATGGCAGATTCCAAAGCCTTTTTAGAATTTCCTTGATATGTTCCAAAAGGCAAATCTACCACCACTAAAGCTCTTTCCACTGCTCGCACAACAGAACTCGCATGATAGATCATCTGATCCAGCGTGATGGGCAGTGTTGTTTCGTGTCCTGCCATGACATTTGATGCAGAATCTCCAACCAAAATCACGTCTATTCCGGCAGCATCTACAATTTTTGCCATCGTATAATCATAAGCCGTCAGCATAGAAATTTTTCTACCATCTTGCTTCATATCAAACAACCTCTTGGTTGTCAGTTTGCTATATTCTTTATGAACACTCATTTTGAGAAGTTATTTCAGCTCTAAACCCTCGGCAATATTATACAGCCTTGCCTTATCGAGCAGCTTAATTTTTTTTGCTTTGGTATAAATCATTTCTTCTTTTTTGAAAGAAGATAAAATTCTAATCACCGATTCTGACGCTGTTCCAATAATGTTTGCCAGTTCTTCTCTCGAAAGCGAAATATTCACATTGCCTTCTCTGTCGGTTCCAAAAACATCTTCCAAATGCAAAAGTGTTTCTGCCAATCGTTCTCTGACCGAATGTTGTGCCAAATGTGAAATCACAAAATTTGCCAACTTCAAATCGTTACTCAACAGCCTGAGCATTTCCAAAGTAAAATCTTTATTGACAAGCAAGTCTACATAAACCTGCTTAGGGATGGAACAAGCCGTAACATCTCCAAGAGCAGTTAAGTTCAGCGTAATGGGCTCATCATTGAAAATGGAACGGTAACCGATCAAATTCCCTGACTTTACAAACCTGATGATTTGTTCTTTACCCGAAGAATTATATTTAGTCAATTTCCCTTTACCTGACATCAGGCAATATACATTACGACTCTGCTTCCCTTCTTCAAGAATCATATCTCCTTTTTTGAAATGTAGAACGGTCTTATGCTCTGAAATATAATCCAAATCTTTTTTTGATAAAGTCTTAAAAGAATTTAATTGATGAATCAAGCAGAGATTGCAATTTTTCATAGTTGTTAGTTTAGTTCTGTGTGTATCAAGATTATTAAGATGAAGCAAATTTAAAAAATTAATACAACATGACAAAAATCATTTAGTTTTATTTGTTACTGATAAATATCAGATATAATAAGCATAATATTAACATCGAAAAAATCTATTTTCTAAAATATTACACAAGACTATAAAAGATTCTCAATTCTAAGATAAAATATTACTTACTCTCTTGTGTTTAAAGTTATCATTAAGTTTTGGATAAAAACTTTTTTTCTGAAAACTATTATATTTAAAGAATTATTCATAAATTTGCCGAGAATTTTTTGGGACGAATTAAGAAAAATAATTTAAAATGAAAAGAACATATCAACCATCGAAACGTAAAAGAAGAAACAAGCACGGATTTCGCGAAAGAATGGAAACACGTGAGGGCAGAAAAGTACTGGCTCGCAGGAGAGCAAAAGGCAGAAAGAAATTAAGTGTCTCATCTGAACCGAGACATAAGAAATAAGAAAAAAACCTACTCTCGAGTAGGTTTTTTTGTATCTTGCATTTAAAAATTATCGCATCATGAAAAAAATTTATCCTTTCTTACTTTTACTTCCCATTTTACTACTCTTTTCTTATACCGGCGGAGGCCCCTACGGGCATACCGGATCTCCGGGAGACAATAACCAAACCTGTGCTGTTTGCCATACTTTCAACGGCACGGCACCAACACCTACCATCACGCTTTCAGGCTTTCCTGCCGATGGAAATATTTACGAAGGAACAACATATAACCTCACACTTGACATTTCAGGCGTCAACAATACCAAGTATGGTTTTCAAATCACGGCAGAAGATGCCGCCCATCAAAAAATCGGGACTTTTTCAAGCCTTGATAACAGCACGCAAAGTCTGAACTACGGCAAATCTTTAGGACATAAATCTCAAGGAACATCTCAACACAGCTGGAATTTTACATGGGAAGTTCCCGTTCCTACTAAAATATCTACCCAAGATATTACTTTCTATTATGCTTGTAATCTAAGCAATAACAACGGAAGCGACAGCGGAGACTATATTGCAACGGGAAGCCTGACCATTCATCTGAATATGTCGTCAGTTGGCGAATTGAGCAATGATTTATTCAAAATTTATCCAAACCCTGTCGAAGATGTGCTGTATTTCAATAATAATTTAGGAAAAATTTCCAAATTTGAAGTGGTTGACATGAACGGCAAAACATATCCTGTAAAAGCCGACAAACATCACATAATAGATATGTCTTTTTTGGCAAGCGGAAACTACTTTCTTCGTATAAAAACAACAGACAAACAAGGCATCAAACAATTTATCAAAAAATAATTGTGTATTGCGGATAATATCTTTATCTTTGCAGCCAATTTTAATTTAAAACGAATATTATGAATCATTATGAAACTGTTTTCATTTTAACTCCCGTTTTATCTGACACTCAGGTAAAGGAAACAGTACAAAAATTTGAAGATTTTTTAGTTTCCAAGGGAGGAGAAATCATCTGGAAAGAAGACTGGGGTTTGAAAAAACTTGCTTATCCCATCCAACACAAAAAAACCGGATTCTATCACTTACTGGAATTCAAGCTTCCACCGGAAAACGTAAAAGACTTAGAAGTAGCTTTTAGAAGAGACGAAAGAGTTATGCGTCACTTGGTAACCAAGTTGGATAAATTTGCTGCCGATTGGGCGGAAAAAAGAAAAGAAAAAATCAAAGAATCTAAAAAATCTTAAAAGACGATGGCAACGATAGATCAACAGAACAAAGGAAATCAATCCGAAATCAGATATTTGACCCAACTGGATGTTGATGTCAAATCACAAGAAAAAAAATACTGTCGTTTTAAAAAATACGGTATTAAATACATAGACTATAAAGATCCGGATTTCTTGATGAAATTCGTGAATGAGCAAGGCAAACTTCTACCTCGTAGAATCACAGGCACATCTTTGAAATATCAAAGAAAACTTGCCAAAGCCGTTAAAAGGGCACGCCACTTGGCTTTAATGCCTTATGTAGGAGATATGTTAAAATAAAAATTGAAGAAACGATGGAAATTATATTAATAAAAGACGTAGAAAATTTAGGATTTACCGACGATGTCCTCTCGGTAAAGAATGGATACGGCAGAAACTACCTTATTCCGCAAGGTTTTGCCATATTGGCAACTTCATCTGCAAAGAAAATCTTGGCAGAAAAATTGAGACAAAGAGCTTTTAAAGAAAAACACATTATTGAAGAAGCTTCAAAACAAGCTGAAAAACTCAGAGCCTTGGAATTGAAAATTCCCGCTAAAGTAGGTGAAGGAGACAAGCTTTTCGGTTCTATCAACAACCAAAATTTGGCTGATGCATTGAAAAAAGCAGAATTTGATATCGAAAAGAAATTTATCTCTGTGATTGGCGGTAACATCAAACGTGTTGGAAAATACGAAGCAAAAATTCGCTTGCACCGCGAAGTGGTGGTCGACTTTCCTTTTGAGGTCACTCCCGTTCGTGATGAAAAAGCAATTGCTGCTGCCAAAAAGGCTAAGGAAGAAGAAGCTAAAAGAGCTGAAGAAGCTGCAAAAAAAGCTGAAGAAGCTGCAGCAAAGGCCCAAGAAGGCACTGATGAAGAAATCAATCCGATTGCTGCTGCATCTGAAGCGCCTGAGGCACCTGAAGCTGAAACAAAAGAATAAAACAACAATCAAAAAGTTTTATATATTGAAAAAGCTACTCGATTTGAGTAGCTTTTTTTTATAATAATTGAAATATAGACATTACATAATCAATCTCACACCACCGAGTTCTTCCAATCTGTACGGAAATTTTTCATCCGGAGAACCTATAAACATAAAGTTAATCGGAATGTTCCACTTTTCAGATAAATCTTTGATCAGCTCCGGTCCGAATTTCCCTTCAACCGGAACGAATTCAATATCGATTTCAGGATATTCTTCATCCAAAATCTTGATATTACGAATCAATTCATCCGAAGGCTGTTCTCCGGGCATCAAGACTTTCACTATTTTCACGCGTTTGGTATGCTCATTGTCTCGAATATAAAGCATGGCTTTGTTCATATTGGCAATACTTTTTCCTTTTGTAAAAAATACAAATTCTTGAGAGTTGATTTCATCAATTAGTTTATCTATACCTTTATGCAATCGAAGGAAAAACTTACGAATAGGTTCAAAAACATATTGCACGATACTCAATAAAACTTTAAGCAACATCGTGCGATTGAGCATCATCATCACGAAAATCAAAGCAGGAAAAAAGTACATGATAAACACCACCCAATTGGTCGGATCATCAGGATTTTCAGGCTTCATGGTGATATTACCAATCAACGCAACAGATACTGCTATAAAGGCTACTAAAATACCAAACCAAGGCGCTCGTTCCGGTCTTGGCAAATGCTTTCTTTTAACCTTAAGCAACACATTGCCAATCACAAACAGCAACATCACAGATAAAAATGAAATAGTATACACTCCCGCCAATGTGGTTACTTTTCCGTTGGTTATCAGTAGAACGGAAACACTTAAAATAAAAAAGAATAAAATAATGCGATATGATGCATTTTTGTTGTTCTTTTTCAAGAAATAATTAGGCATAATCCTATCAAGCGTCATTCGTTCCAATAGGCCGGTCACTCCAATATAACTAGTCAATACAGCTCCAGACAACACCAAGAAAGCATCAACGGATATAAACCATGCCAGCCAATTCCCCGCAGAATTTTCTCCCAACTGAATCAACAGAGTATTTTTATCAACATCATCAATACGCAAGGCAGCTAAAGCCAGAAATGCCATCAACGGGTTGAGGATACTGACAACAATCCACATGTTTCTCAATGTTTTAGGAAAAACGCCCGGTTTTTGTTCTTCTACAAAGTTGGCAGAACTTTCAAAACCGGATATTCCGAGCATTGACGCTGCGAATCCTAGAAAAATTGCCATCATTATGCTGCCGTGTTTTACCGGCGCGTTCCAGTTTTCGACAAAAGTATCAAACCCATGCTGCGTGATATATATAATCAATGCAATGATAAGTGTACTCATTATCAATAAGTGAAAAGTGAAAATCAAAATAGCTACCTTTGATGACTCTTTGATTCCCATAATAGCCAATCCGGCAAATAGAGCCAATAGAGCTGTTGTACCTAAAATTATTTGCATATTATCATGAATATGCATAATGTGAAATAAATAATGCACCGCTTCATTTGCCGATATCACGGCTGTTGCCATATATGACAACAAAGTAAGTGTTGCCGCTATAGAAGACATTCTTTTGCTTGTCGTATTCAACAAGGCATTATATGCACCTCCGTTTAAAGGCAAGGCTCCGACAACTTCTCCATAAATTTTTCTGAAGAAAAAAAGCACCAAAGCAACTATTGCCAAAGTAACCCATGCATATTGTCCTGCAAAAGCTATAGCCAAAGCAGACACATACAGTACTGATGAACTGATATCGTTACCACTAATGGCGGTTGATGCCAACTCACCTAATTTTTCATGTTTTTTCAGTTCGGGTTTATTAAAGTGTATCACCTCATCCTGAGTGGGATTTGAAGTGCTTTCATTCATATTTGTGTTCATAATCTTTAAATATTAACAACGGCGAAGTTAATAAATATATGTTAAACTTGTTACAATGGCAAAAAAAAAGTGCTACACCCAACAGTGTAGCAGCTTGATAAATTTATTAAAATCTAATTCAAAAAAATTATTTTTGGAATTTTGCATATTTTTTCTTGAACTTGTCTATACGTCCCGCTGTATCTACCAACTTCATTTTTCCTGTATAATACGGGTGAGAAGTTCTTGAAATTTCCACTTTCACCAGTGGGTATTCAACACCATCAATTTCAATATTTTCCTTAGCTTCTGCAGTAGAACGTGTGATAAAAAGATCGCCGTTTGACATGTCTTTAAATGCTACCATTCTATAATTTTCAGGGTGAATTCCTTTTTTCATCTTATTTGTAATTTTATTTTCCTTTTATTGAGTGTGCAAATTTAAAACATTTTTTTATTCTATCCACATAATTTTATATTTTTTTACAGGCGTAGTCGTTTCCTTGCAAAACTGTATAAAAACAACAACACCGCCAGAAAAACACTCACTCTGGCAATATAATCTCCATGTTTTGAATAAAAAGTTTTGGTCTCGTTCAAACGCACATTTGCCGATAAACTTCCACGAATTTCATAGTCTAAAAAATCGATAATCTCTCCTTTTTGGTCAATATGAGCCGAGATGCCGGTATTCGCCGCTTGAAGCACGTCTCTCCTGTTTTCCACGGCACGAAGCCTTGCATAGCTCAAATGTTGTTTATAGCCTTGCGTTTTCCCCCACCAACCGTCATTTGTAATAATGCCCAACAAATTTGCTCCGTTTTTCACATAATCGGTAACATATTCTCCATAGATAGATTCATAACAAATAATCGGAGCAACTTTTATATCGGAATATGCCACTTTAAAAACCGTTCTTTTTTCTTGTTTTACGTGTGTTCCCATACTACCACCCAAAGAAATCATGATATCTCCCAAAATAGGTTTTAGAACTTTTCTGAATGGTGTGTATTCTGCGCCTACAACCAATTTGGATTTATGATAAACCTTGAAATCTTTCGATGCATCTATCAATACGGCAGAATTATATAAATCATACCAAATTTTCCTGTTCTTGTATTGGTTGGCAGATTCCGGAACTTTGTCTTGATTGCGATACCATTGCACAAAATCTACACCGGTGAGTATAGCTGTTTTGGAATGCATCAAAGCATAATCATGCAAAATATTATAGGCTTCGGTATTCGAAAAATAGGGTAAATCCGTTGATCGAGAAATAGCGGTTTCCGGTGCCATCAACAACTCAAAATCGTTCTTATTCTCTGCCAATTGCAATAAATCTTCAGCGAGTTCTTTGTTGTTATACTTAAACTTTTCTTTCCATGGATCCAAATTGGGTTGCAACAACAATACCTTGGCTGCATTTCCTTTCTCCTCATATTGCCGAAACAATATTAATGAAAATATGATGGGAACTCCCATCCAGAAAATTGCCTTTATAAAAGCTTGATAGAGTAGTTTTTTTTGCTTGATTTTAAAATATTTTCCGAGTGAAAAAAACAGCAATACGTTCACCGTTAAAATCCATAAACCTCCACCGAAAAAACCCGTATATTCATACCATTGAACCAAAGCGGTATGCTCAGAAAAGACATTGCCCAAGTTCAGCCAAGGCCAAGAAAAATCCCAATTCAGGTGGAATTTTTCAAAACTCAGCCACATCACGGGAAAAAACACGTATGCCATTCGGTCAGGGACACGCTTTCTCACAAAATGAAAAAGCCAAAAAGTCAATCCCATCAAAAATGAATTAACCACAATGGCAAAAACACCGCCAAACGGCGTGGAATTCCATACCCACCAAGTGGTGATCGAGTTCCAAACGAAAAAAGCCAAGTATATATATAAGAAAAAATGCTTTTTGTGTTTATTTTCATAATAATCCTGCTCAATGAAAAGCAACGGAATAAAAGCAAAGAAAATCAAGAGCGGAAAGCCATAGGTCGGCCAAGACAGAGCAAACAACAGGCCGGACAGAAGTGTTAAAAAGATATTTTTTTTCACGAAATCAATATTATACGAGAGCAAATATAAAATATATTTTCGCTGCTTTCCTGTTCCTGCAAAAAAAAGTATATTTGTTCCATGCTAAGCATCCTTCTCTCTTGGTGTTATATTTTGTTTATATCTACCGGATTTGGAATCGGATTTTCCAAATCGGCAAAACTTGATTTGAGCAAAACTCCGACCTTTGTCTTTTTGAACGGATTGTTTGCTTATACTGTTTTTGCCTGGCTTTTCAGCTATTTATTTGCCATTAATGCCTATTTCTATGCACTCGGCATATTCATCAATTCTTTGCTTATTATCAAACATAAAACAAGCGTAATCAGCATATTTTCAGATCTTAAACAAAAATTCAAATCTTTTCGGCTCGGCATCAAAATCAGCTTCGGAATAATTTTCCTGCTTGCACTGGCGCAAAGCAGCACCTGCCCTTCCCTACCGGACAATTCGTCCTATTATGTACAAACCATCAAGTGGCTGAACGAATATGGTTTGGTCAAAGGTTTGATAAATTTGCATCCTTTTCTGGGACAAACTTCGGCTTGGCACATCTTACAATCTGCTTTCGGATTCGGATTTCTCGGTGGCTTTTGGGGTGAATTGCTAAACGATTTGAATGCTTATATTTTTTTGATTACTGTTTTTTTTAGTTTGGATAAACTCAATCAATACATCTTCAAAAAGTCAACACATCAAACACTGCTCAGCTTCGGGCTGCTGCCTGTTCTGAGCATACTGCTTTTTAAGTTTATGGATAGTCCTTCTCCCGATTTGCCCGTCATCTTAATTGCTCAAATCATATTTTTTCTGTTTATTTCAAATTTTGAAAAAATAAATATCAACGATTATAAAGAAATATTGATATTGAGCGTTTTTCTGGTGTTGATAAAACTCACGGCTCTTCCAATACTTCTCCTAACTTTTGTTTTGTGGGCAAAACATCGCGTGGTCAGAAATCGGACAAAGTTCACTCTGTTGCTGTTGGCAGGGGCTTTTATGCTGCTTGTTTCAAAAAATTATATCCTGACAGGCTATGTTTTTTATCCGTTTTCACTTGGCACAAATTGGTTTGAAGCAGACTGGAAGTATCCTGAAATTCTGATGCATTTCATGCAACAGACCGGCAAGACACAATCCTTGGCTTTGTCGTGGAATCAAAATGTTTTTCACAATTTTTATATGTGGCTGCAACAAACGGGATGGCATAAATTTTTTAATACGGCTTATGTGTTTTTACTTGTCATCTTTCCGTTTATGATTCGGAATATAAACAATAAAAAGGCTTATCTCACCATATACTTGTTCGGATTGTTTCAATTTGTCACCTTGTTGTTCATCTCTCCGCAATATCGATTTTTTTTATACTTTTTTATATTCTTCATACTTGTATTATTGAGTTTATTTCTTTCAAAAAAACTGATTCTTCCTGTCTTGTTCTCGGGCATCTTCGTGGCAGGAATTTCAGTGTTGCCAAACAAAACGAACAAATTCTCGGAAATCAATATGCTCTTGCCCAATCCGAATGCTTCTTTTAACGGAAGATATCTGAAGCATCAAGTTCAAAATTTTGAATATTACTACCCGGATGATGATGATGATTTTTTCTGGGAAACCGAAAATGCGCCACTTCCTGCAGTTCACCGAAATCTTATTGATTATTTTAAAGAGAATTTCGGCACTTTACCACAACGTAGAACTCGTTTTCTCAAGGATGGATTCAAAACGCTTATAATGGAATAATATTTGTACTTATTCAATAAAAACACTTGGATTATGAAACACTTTAGCTCGCTTTTTCTAATTATGATTTTTTCCGTGGGAATGACTTCTTGTTCATCTACAAAAATCAGCTACGATAAAAATGTCAATTTTTCTGACTACCACACTTTTGCTTTCTTTAAGAAAGGTATAGATGCTTTTAAAATACCAAAAGACAAGAAACATTTTGTATTGAAAACAATCGATCAAGCTTTGCAGAGCAAAGGTTTCTCCAAAGCTTCAAACCCTGACTTTATCGTCAATATTTTCACAGACATCAAAAATCGAGTAGATGTCTATCAAACTTATTATCCGGGATGGTATCCGTCATCAAATGTTTATAAGAGCAAAGAAGCAACGGTTTATATCGATATTGTTGATGTCAAACAAAAAAAAGTGATTTGGACCGGAGAAACCTATATCAACTTCAACAAAAATGATCGTACAAAATTTAAAAAAGCCGTTTATCGATTGTTAGAAAAATTTCCGCCCAAAAAAGAAAAATAATCTTTAAATTTGTGTCTGCTAAACTTAAAAAATCAGAATGGACACAACAAACAAAGGTTTCGACACCAAACTCGTACATTCCGGAGATTTTGAAGATCGTTTCGGAAGCGCTGTAACACCAATTTATCAAACCTCTACTTTTGCATTTAAAAATGCCGATCACGGCGCTGCACTGTTTGCAGGAAAAGAAAAAGGATTTATTTACACACGCATTGGCAATCCCACCATAGAGGCGCTTGAAAACAAGCTCGCCGATTTGGAAAACGGCATTGGCGGTGTTGTTTTTGCCTCGGGCATGGGAGCGGTTAGCGCATTATATGCCGCTTTGCTGAAATCAGGCGACCATATGATTAGTTCTGCGGCAGTCTATGGACCTTCAAGGAGTCTGATGGAAACATTTTTTAAAGATTTTGGGGTTGAATCTTCTTTTGTGGACACTTCTAATCCGGAAAACATCAAAAAAGCCATCCAAGCTAACACAAAACTTCTGTATATTGAAACCCCCACCAATCCCACCATTTCTTTAACCGATTTGAAAAAAGCCAGTGAAATTGCACATGAATACGGCATTTTAGTGGCTGTTGACAATACTTTCTCCAGTCCTTACTTGCAAAAACCGCTTGATTTCGGTGTAGATATCGTATTGCACTCACTGACAAAATTCATCAACGGACATGCTGATATTGTAGGTGGCGCACTGATTGCAAAAGATGAAGAAATTTATAAAAAACTAAGAAAAGCCATGGCTTATTTTGGCGCTAATATGGATCCGCATCAAGCTTATATGGTTATTCGAGGGGTGAAAACCTTATCTCTGAGAATTGATAAATCTGTTGAAAATGCAAAAAAAGTAGCCGATTATCTGGAACAGCATCCAAAAATTTCTTGGGTAAAATATCCCGGGCTGAAATCTCATCCGCAGTATGAACTGGCAAAAAGGCAAATGAAAGCTCCCGGCTCTATGATTAGTTTTGGAGTTAAAGGCGGACTAAAATCGGGAAAAACACTAATGGATAATGTGCATCTGGCACTTCTGGCAGTTTCTCTTGGCGGCGTTGAAACTCTAATTCAGCATCCTGCATCTATGACGCACGCCTCCATGAGCCCTGAAGCCAGACTGAAAGCAGGAATTTCAGATGAGTTGGTCAGATTTTCTGTTGGCATTGAAGACCCTGAAGATATTATTGACGACTTGGCACAGGCTCTGGAAAAAATATAACTACAAAACAGTATCTGTCAATTCTTGTGTGCCGCTAGTGTCAATCCGGTACATATTGCTCTAAATCACAGACTTTGCGAAGCGGGGGATTACCACAAAATCCCGCACGTGCGGAATGTAGTTGCTTTTGGAACACGATAGAATCGCGCACCGACGGGGTAGCTATCAGCTACACAAACTATCGGTAACAATCATTTGTTTTCAATCAGTTTTTTTAACTCATCTATTTTTTCCAAAAGCTTTTGATTTGTTAATGAGTTTTTATGATTCATCATTATTAATTTTATCGAGACCAACAATACACCTGTTTCTAAAAATAAGTTGTGTGTCAAACCTGATGTATATATGGCAGCTACAAATAGTGTGAATGTCAATATGATTATTAAATTGCTTCCTAAATCAAAATATTTTTTCATTTTTATTTTTTGTTTTTGTTATTTTCTTTAGTAGAATATTTT
>CAZAXU010000019.1:0-19941 GCA_964489245.1 uncultured Flavobacteriaceae bacterium | reverse complement strand
AATTTGCCCCTAAATATCCATATCCCCATCAAAATTTTCCAAATATTCTGCCAGACGTTTCACAAATAAGCCTCCTAGCATACCATCCACCACACGATGGTCATAAGAATGAGAAAGAATCATTTTCTGCCTGATGCCAATCATGTCGCCTTCAAATGTTTCAATCACGGCAGGCATTTTTCTGATGGCTCCCAAAGCCATGATGGCAACTTGTGGCTGGTTGATGATAGCGGTTCCGGCAATATTACCAAAAGAGCCTATATTGGTTACGGTGTATGTTCCTCCGACAATTTCATCGGGTTTGAGTTTATTTTCTCTGGCTCTTTTTGCCAAATCGTTTACTTTCTTGGTCAAACCAACCAAACTGAATTGATCGGCATTTTTTATCACGGGAACAATCAAGTTGCCGTTGGGCAAAGCAACTGCCATACCCAAATTGATGTTTTTCTTTTTGATAATCTTATCGCCGTCAAGTTGAATATTAACCATCGGATAGTCTTTAATGGTTTTGACAACAAAATAGAGAAGAATGGGTGTGAAAGTGATTTTTTCTCCTTCTCTTTTAAAAAATTGATCTTTGATTTTATTGCGCCAATTCACAATTCTTGTCACATCTGCCTCCACAAAAGATTGCACATGCGGAGAAGTCTGTTTGGAATGAAGCATGTGCTTGGCAATCAGTTTGCGCATGCGATCCATTTCAATGATTTCATCGCCGTTTTCCATGACAATGCCGCTTGGTGATTCAATTTCTGTCGGTTGAGAAATTGTTGTTCCCATTTGTTTTTTCTCAATTTGCTTTGTTCCTACTCGATTTTCAAGATATTTAAAAATATCGTTTTTCGTAACACGACCTTCTTTTCCCGTTCCGTGAATTTGTTCTAATTCCTCTGCTGATATTCCCTCTGATTTGGCAATATTTCTGACCAATGGAGAATAGAATCTATCTGCATTTTTTAAAGAAATTTTTTCTGTTTCTCGTTGATGTTCGTCAACTTTCTCTATTGAAACCTTCTTGGTTTCCTCTTCAATTTTTATTTCAGGATTTTGAATAATCTCTTCGGTTTCAACTTCCTTATCTGTTTCAATAATGGCAAAGGTCTCTCCAATCTTCACGGTATCTCCTTCTTCAAAAAGACGTTCTTTAAGAATCCCTGAAACCTCTGAGGGAACTTCAGAATCCACCTTGTCGGTTGCCACCTCAACAATTGTATCGTCTTCTTCAATGCGGTCGCCTACATTCTTTGTCCATGCCGTAATACTTGCTTCAATAACTCCTTCGCCCATTTTAGGGAGTTTTAGTTTATAAATTGCCATTAATTATTCAAATTATGATTTGCTGCAAAATTACGCATTTTTTCAACAGAAAATATTTTAATCAATAATCCTTTGAAAAATCGGTGTTTTCGTGAATAAATAACAGCTATATAATCATATTGTTAATAATTTGTTGAGAACTTAGTGATTTATCAAGCCTGAACAATATGTTTTGAAGTATATTTGAAAATCAATTAAAATATCAATCAATATGAAAAAAATTAATTTACTATTGGTCTTCGGGCTACTCATCTTTTATACTCATGCACAGGCTCCTTCCGGATATTATAATGCTGCACAAGGAAAAACGGGTTTTACATTGAAAACCGCTTTGAAAAACATCATCACCAATGGTCATGATGCACACTCTTATGGCGACTTGTACACACTTTATAAAACTTCGGATACGGATCACTACTATGAAAACAACAATACGGTTCTAGATATGTATTCCGAGAACCCCAATAGCACCGATGACTATGAATATACGCATGTTGGCGACAAATGTGGCACCTATCACGGCGAAGGCGGATGCTACAACAGAGAACATATCATGCCGCAAAGCGTTTTTCATTCTGCTTCCCCGATGAAGTCTGACGGACACTTTGTGGTTCCTTCAGACGGATACGTAAACAACAGAAGAAGCAATCACCCTTTTGGCATCGTCAATAATCCGACTTGGACGTCTAGCAACGGAAGTAAATTGGGTGACAATTCAACTCCCGGATATTCCGATACGGTTTTTGAACCAATCGATGAATTTAAGGGCGATATTGCCAGAATGTTATTCTATTTTGCCACCAGATATGAAGACCAAGTGGCAGGCTGGTCACATGATATGCTGAACGGAACAAGTAATCAAGTCTATACCGATTGGTTTTTAAAAATTCTTTTGCAATGGCATCAAAACGATCCGGTTAGTCAAAGGGAAATCGACAGGAATAATGCTGTTTATGATTATCAAGGCAATAGAAATCCTTTCATAGACCATCCTGAATGGGTGAACAGTATTTGGGGTGATGACACCGGTGGCGGAAGCGGTGGTGGAAGTGGCGGCGGCGGTGGCAATGACGGAACCATTGCCTATCAAGATTTTGACGGCACAAGCCCGGCTTGGACATACAGAACTTATCAAGGAGGATATCAAACAATTGAAAAAACATCGAATAGATCTGTTTCGGGAAAATCTCTGCGAATCAAAGGAACAAATAAACATAACTCTGATCCTTATATTGAATTTGACAATGTTGATATTTCAGACTATTCATCCGTAAAACTCTCAGTATCTTTTTCAGCAAAAGGTCCTGACAGCAATGACGATTTATATTTGGATATTTCATATGACAACGGCAACTCTTGGGATGGAACAGGAAGCGTGAAACTGGTTGATGGATACAGAAACACAAACTTTGATTTTGGAGATACAACCGGCAGAACCGTAGATTCCAATCCATATACAATAGATATTCCCGATCAGAAAAATCAAATCATGATCCGCATTAGGTTTGACGAAAGGGGAAATAAAAGAAATACAAGCGATTATTATTATGTGGATAACATAAAATTAGAAGGTGTATCTTCGACATCAAATCCTACGATTCCCGAAATAACCAATATTGTTCAAGACCCGTCTTCCGTGACAGAAAATGACACAGTCAATGTCTATGCAGACATAACCGATCCGGATGGAATAGACACAGCAACACTATACTGGGGACTGAGCAGTGACAACCTGAATCACAGTGTCACTATGAGTTTGGATGAGGAAACCACTTATGTCTCAAGCATTCCTGCCCAAGCAGCAGACGAAACAGTTTATTATAAAATCTATACGGTTGACAATGCACAGGACGATGTGAATTCGGATGTATATAGCTATACGGTGGTTGCAGGAAGCGGAGGAAGTTCTTGCGCTTATGAAAGTTTTAAGAATCTGGGCAATGTGAGTTCTTATTCAAACGGTAGTTTTGAAGGTGATGACGGATTTATATGGTATTATTATGCATCAAGAGACGAGAGGGGTTATGAGATTGACGGAACGGGAATTATGTTGAGAAGGTCTTCTGATAACAGCAGAATTATATCCGAATCTGTTTCTGAGGGCATCGGAGACTTTAGTTGCGATCTGAAGAAAGCATTTACGGGAAGAGGAAACAGGCAAGTGGAATTATTTGTCAATGGCATTTCTTATGGAAAATCAATTGCTTGGGATAATACTGATGTGCAAGAATTCAAGGTGAATGGAATCAATATTAGCGGCGATGTAAGCATAGAAATCAGAAATGTAAGATCCAAACAAGTGATTGTAGATAATATTTCTTGGACTTGCTATGCTGGTAGAACAAATGCTCAAACAAAATTAAACATTCCATCAAACAATATAGACACTGTTTCTGTTTATCGTAGCGGTGAAAATCATATTATCAGAACAAATCAAAAATCAAAAATAAAATCCTTGCGTATTTATGATTTGTCCGGTCGAATAATTTTTAAAAATCACAATATAAATCATAATGTTTATACCCTATCTTTAGGAAAAGTCTTATCCGGCGAACTACTGATATTTCAAATTGAGTTGAACAATCAAGAAACCGTGACGAAAAAAGTAATTAGATAACAAGTATAATTCTTTTTTGAACTCGGTAGGTTTTTTTTTGACCTGCCGAGTTTTTTTATCAATAAAAATCAACTTCTCCCAATCCGTCTTTGGTGTCACTCCCGATGAAAAAATTCCCGTTATCGGGTATAAATCGAAATGAAACAGATTCTGATTTAAGTTTTTCCATCAAATCAAAAATATCTTTAAAAGATTCAGTGTCAAAAATCAATTTTGACATGCCAAACTTTTCTTTGTTTTCAACAATGAATTTCAAATCTTTTTGATGACGAATATCCGGAAATTTATTCTTTAGCCGTTGAAGTTTTTCTGTGTCTTTGCCTACGTAGAATATCGAGTTTATGAAATTCTTGCTTGTCTCGTTTTGATCTGAAAAAATGCGAAATTTCAGCCATAGTTTGATAAAAGACTTAATCAAAAATTTTGAAACGGGAAAACTTCTAAAGTGTTTTTCATAGAACTGAAAAGTAGTGTCAAAAAATCTCTGCGCATATTTCTTATCTTTCCGGCTGCTTTCGCCCTTGAAATGTAGAATTTTTGTTTGATGAAAATAATAATTATTTCTCCCCGTTTGCAAAACAGTATAGGAAAAGTCAATATCCTCGCCATACATAAAATAGCGCTCGTCAAAACCGCCCACTTCATCAAAAACAGATTTTTCCATAAACATAAATGCACCGGTGAGAATATCCGCTTTTCCGGTTTCATTTTCCTTCAGATGACAAGCATAATATCTGTTGAACGGAGCAAATTTGAAAAATTTGTATAAACCGACAAATTTGGAAAAAGCAACAATCGGAGTGGGAACTCCTCGTTTGCTTTCGGGCAAAAACCGCCCTGTTCCATCAATAAACTTCACTCCGACAATTCCCATTTTTTCTTTGGTTTTTGCAAAAGACAGAAGTTTTTCAAAACTGTCTTCCGAAACCAAAGTATCAGGATTGAGAATTAACAAATATTTGCCTTGGGCATGTTTCACGGCAAGATTATTCGCCTTGGCAAAACCGTGGTTTTTGTCAAAATATAAGAATTTTATACCGGGATATTTATTAGAGAAATAGGCTTCACTCCCATCTGTTGAATTGTTATCTGCTACAATGATTTCGGCATCTATATCATTAATTGCTTTTTGAACGCTTTGCAAACAAGCATCTAAAAAATATTTGACATTATAGTTCAATATGACAACAGACAGCAACATTATTCCGGATTAGATTTCTTCGTTTTTTTGGGTCTAATCAAAAGCAGTCCCAAAAAAGTTAAACCTGCATTGATAAGCAACAGCTCAAAACTAAATTGATATTTCCACTGCATTCTTTCGGGCAAAACGGAAATAAAATAGGTTAAAAAAGGCGAAAGAACAACCACAATCGGCACCAAGCGGTCTTTGACCTTAAACTTTGTGAATAGCCCGAAAATAAAAAGTCCCAAAAGCGGTCCGTAGGTGTATCCTGCAAATTTAAAAATTGAATTGATAATGCTTTTGTCCGTGATCACTTGACTGTATAAAATCAAGATCAGAACAAACAAAACCGAAATAGCGATATGCACCGACTTTCTGACTTTCTTTTGTTTCTCAGGCTTATACTTTTTTTCTATATCCAACAGATCTATACTCACAGATGTAGTGATGGCGGTCATCGACGAATCGGCACTGGAATAGGCAGCGGCAATCAGTCCTAATACAAAGAAAACGGCAGCAGCAATACCCAAATCTGTTTTAACGGCAACATATGGGAAAATTTGGTCTCCTTTGATGCCCATTCCATTCAAATCAATATTGTTTTGTTGTGCATAGGTCAACAACAATACGCCGAGAGAAAGGAACAACAGATTGACAAACAGCAATGCTATCGAAAACCAATACATGTTTTTTTGTGAATCTTTCAAGTTTTTGACCGTCAGGTTTTTTTGCATCATTCCCTGATCTAATCCCGTCATGGCAATAGCAATAAAAATACCCGCTAAAAATTGTTTCCAAAAATAGTTTCCGGCATTAAAATCTTCAAAAAAGAAAATTTTTGAATAGGAACTATTTTTCACATTGTCAATCAAGTTGCCTAAAGAAAATTGAAGGTTACTTGCAATAAGGTAGATTGAAATAGCCAAAGCAACCAACATAAAAAGTGTTTGAAGCGTATCTGTCCAAATGATGGTTTTGATTCCTCCTCTTGAAGTATAGACCCAAATCAGCAATATGGTGATGCTCACCGTAACCCAAAAAGGCACATTCAGCTCATCAAATATAAGCAATTGCAATACACCGGCAACCAAGAATAATCGGAGTGAAGCTCCGGCAATTCGTGCAATCAAAAATAAGATGGAACCGGTCTTATAGGTGATATCTCCAAATCTTTCTTCAAGATAGGTATAAATGGAAGTCAAGTTCATTTTGTAATACAACGGCAATAGCACATTGGCAATAACAAAATAACCTACAACAAAACCCAAAACCATTTGCAAATAAGCAAAATTTTTGGTTTGCACCCAACCCGGAACAGAAATAAAAGTAATGCCTGACAACGATGCTCCAATCATTCCGAAAGCAACCAAATACCAAGGCGCTTCTCTTTTGGCTCTAAAAAACACTTCGTTGCTGTCTTCTTTTCCTGTGACAAATGAAATCAGAATTAAGACTAGAAAATAGGATGCAATAATCAATAGGATGCTGGTGGCGCTCATAGATTTTTTTTTATAGTCGGACAAATTTAACTAAAAAATATCAGATAACGAGCAGCGCTTGTCTTGCATAAATTTTAAGCAGCTATTTATGTGCCATGGAAACACGAAAATATGTGTCTAATTGTGCAATCATTTTATTTTTTTCTTCCTCACCGACAAAAGCGGCTTCAAATGCGTTTCTGCCGAGTTGATATAGATTGTCTTTACTCAAATTTAAAGCTTTACTGACGGCGATGAAGTTGTCGTTCATATAACCGCCAAAATAGGCAGGGTCATCAGAATTAACAGTAACTTTCATGCCTTTATCAAGCATGATTTTAAGCGGATGTCGCTCCGGATTTTTTATCACTTTCAGCTTGAGATTAGAGAGTGGACAAAGCGTTAAAGTCATTTTTTCATTCACCAATCGATGCACCAACTTTTCATCTTCAAGAGAACGATTGCCATGATCCAATCTGTCTATTTTCAATAAATCCAAGGCTTCCCAAACATAAGCGGCAGGTCCTTCTTCTCCAGCGTGGGCAACGGCAAAAAAATCTGCTTGTTTGGCAATCTCAAAAACTCTCTGAAATTTGGAAGGAGGATTTCCCGCCTCCGAAGAGTCCAAGCCAACTCCGACAATCCATTCTTTATAAGGCAAAGCTTGCTCCAATGTTTTGAAAGCATCAGCTTCACTCAGATGGCGCAAGAAACTCATGATGAGTTGTGAACTAATGCCTAGTTTTTCTTTTCCGTCTTTTAGTGCTTGATGTATCCCTCTGATTACAATATCAAATGAAATACCTCTGCCGGTATGGGTTTGCGGATCAAAAAATATCTCGGTATGAATCACATTTTCATGATGTATTTTCTCCAGATAGGCCCAAGTCAAATCATAGAAATCTTGCTCGGTTTGCAACACATTTGCACCGGCATAATAAATATCCAAAAATTCCTGCAGATTATCAAAATTATAAGCTCTTTTAACCGCTTCAATAGATTCATACTTGAGCTTTACTTGGTTTCTTTCGGCAATTTCAAACATGAGTTCAGGCTCAAAACTCCCCTCAATATGCAGATGTAATTCCGCTTTAGGCATTTTTCTGATAAAATCTTCCATACTGTATTTCAAATTTTTATTGAAATGTGGACAAAACTACATCTTTCAGTCTAATAAATCAAATGAATTCTGCTGAAAACAAAAAAAGAGCCGCCAAATTTTGGCGGCTCTCATTGAAAATTTCAACGCATATTGAACTATGATTTGTTTCCCATCAATAAAATATCGCTCACCACAACTTCGGTGATATAGACTTTGATGTTATCCTTGTTTTCATAAGAGCGATTAATCAGTTTGCCCTCGATGGCAATTTCACTGCCTTTATCCACATATTTTTCAATAAGCTCAGCGGTTTTTCCCCAAGCTACCAAATTGTGCCAATAAGTGTTTTCCACTTTTTCTCCTTTTGCATCCCTATAGCTTTCGTTTGTAGCAATAGACAGATTAGCAACTGTTTTTCCGGATTCCAAATGTTTGACTTCAGGTTTTTGACCTACGTGTCCGATTAACTGTACTTTGTTTCTTAATTTGTTCATGATAAAAAATTTAAAGGTTAATAAATAATTCAAAACTTTGTGCTTCGATTCTTTTTACACTGCAAACATACGCCGAGCGGATAAAAAGATTCGGTTAATAAATACTTGCTTACGACTAATTTCGTTTGTAAATGATTACTGTCGGATATGTGACTCGCAATCAGATTGTTATAAAGTTTATAGACAAGCTGCTTTTTTAAATAATTTTTTGTTTATCAAAATACTTAGCATATCCTTAGAACCTATCGGGACTAAAATTCTTTCTAAAAACAATTTGTTGGGAGGCAATTTACAAGCGCAGACTCAAGATTTATAGTTTATAATTTACAATCGGTATTCTGGAAATCTTTTGTACTTTTGCCTTCTATGGAATATCCTTCAAAACTATTAGAAGAAATTGTCAATGAAATTTCAAAGTTGCCCGGAATCGGAAGACGCACGGCCTTGAGACTGGTATTGCATTTGTTGCGACAACCCGAAACTCAAAGTGTTTCTTTGTCCGAATCAATTTTAAAATTCAGAAAGGAAATCAAATATTGTCAGGTGTGTCACAATATCTCCGATCATGATGTTTGCAAAATTTGTTCGGATACGCGCAGAAATCATCAACTGGTTTGCGTGGTCGAAGACGTAAGAGATGTTATGGCAATTGAAAACACCGGAGAATATAGAGGTGTGTATCATGTATTGGGCGGAAAAATATCTCCGATTGAGGGAATTGGTCCGGCAGATTTAAGCATTAAAGAACTGATTGATAGAATTGATGAAAAAAAAGTTGAGGAAGTTATATTTGCATTGAGTCCTACCATTGACGGAGACACGACAAATTTCTACTTGTTCAATAAGATTTCGGTTTGCAAAACATCGCCAAAAATTTCTACTATTGCCAGAGGCATTTCCGTAGGAGAAGAATTGGAATATACAGACGAGATCACTTTGGCAAGAAGCATCATGAACCGAGTGCCCTTTGAAAAATCAATCAAACACGGCTGAAACTGACATTATTTCAGGTTGATTTGTTGGGTATAATAATTGCACACAAACAGAGATAAACGATATAAAAATATAATGGGAAAATTTAGAAATATAGAAAATCCGGAGTTATTTTTGGAAATGTTGAACGATGAGGCGGAACTGATTCCGCTGCTTAGCCCCGAAGACGAAAAAAAACTGCAGGAAGAAAAAGTGCCGGATGAATTGCCGATTTTGACCTTGAGAAATAATATTTTGTTACCCGGAGTGGTAATTCCCATTTCTGTTGGCAGAGATCAATCCATCAAGCTGATAGAAGAAGCCAATAGTTCGGATAAACTGGTTGGTGTGGTGGCGCAAACCAATGCTTTGATAGAAACGCCTACGGCAAAAGATATTTATGAAATAGGAACCGTTGCCAGAATCAAACGAATCATTAAAATGCCCGATGGCAATATGACAGTAATCATTCAAGGCGTAAAAAGATTTCAAATCAAAGGAATCACACAAGAAATCCCTTATATCAAAGCAAAAATCAAAACACTGGCAGATGTTGCGCCAAAAGAAGACAAGGAGTTCAAAGCAATAGTCGATTCAATCAAAGAATTGGCAATCAGTGTAATCAAGCTGAATCCCAATGTTCCTACAGAAGCTAGTTTTGCCATAGAAAATATTCAAGGACCGGTATTTTTGGTAAATTTTATCACGTCAAATCTAGAAGCAGAGGTAGAAAAAAAACAGAACCTGCTTGAAACAAACGATTTCAAAGAAAGGGCTCTCGGTTTGTTAAAACTGCTGGATGAATCCGTGCAACGCTTAAAACTGAAAAATGAAATCCAAGACAAAACCCGTAGAGTTCTAGACAGACAAAGCAGAGAATATTATTTGCACCAAGAGATAAAAACCATTCAAGAAGAATTAGGAGATGTAGGTCCTTTGCAAGAGATAGAAGAACTGAAAAAGAAAGCAAAAACCAAAAAGTGGAAAAAAGAGGTCAAAGCACATTTTGAAAAAGAAATCGGAAGGTTGAAAAGAATGAATCCGCAGATGGCCGAATTTGGCATTCAAAGAAACTATTTGGAACTCATGTTGGACTTGCCTTGGAACAAGTATTCAAAAGATAAAATCGATTTGAAACGTGCACAAAAAATTCTTGACAGAGACCATTTTGGATTGGATGATGTTAAAAGACGGATTATTGAATATCTGGCAGTGCTGAAAATCAAAAATGATATGAAATCTCCAATTCTTTGTCTATACGGGCCTCCCGGAGTGGGCAAGACATCTCTTGGAAAATCCATAGCAGAATCCATAGGACGAGAATATATCAGAATGTCTTTAGGCGGATTGAAAGACGAGTCGGAAATTCGCGGACACAGAAAAACTTATATAGGTGCCATGCCCGGAAGAATAGTCCAATCCATCAAAAAAGCAGGCACATCAAATCCGGTGTTCATCTTAGACGAAATAGACAAAATGGGTAATGGTTTCAGAGGTGATCCCTCATCTGCCATGCTAGAGGTTTTAGATCCGGAACAAAACGCTTCGTTTTATGATAATTTCTTGGAAATCGGCTATGATTTGTCAAAAGTGATGTTCATTGCTACGGCAAACTATCTGAATGATATTCCTTGGGCATTACGAGACAGGATGGAAATCATTCCCATCACCGGATATACAATTGAAGAAAAAATTGAAATTGCCAAAAGACATTTATTGCCCAAACAATTAAAAGAACATGGTTTGAGCAAATCAAACCTAAAGATAAGAAAAAAACAATTGGAGCGAATTGTTGAATATTACACGAGAGAATCCGGTGTGCGCGGTCTGGAAAAAATGATTGCAAAAGTGGTTAGAAACGTAGCCAAATCAATTGCAATGGAAGAAGAGTATAATAAAGTGCTCACCAACAGTGATATGGAAAAAATATTAGGCGTTCGGAAGGTTTCAAAATCACTTTATGAAAACAACAAAATTCCGGGAGTGGTCACCGGTTTGGCTTGGACAAGAGTGGGTGGCGATATTCTTTTCATAGAATCTATTCTTTCAAAAGGAAAAGGACAATTGAATATCACAGGAAATCTGGGAAATGTAATGAAAGAATCTGCCAGAATTGCTCTGGCATATATCAAGGCAAAGGCAAAAAAATTAGGCATTCCGTCAGATGTTTTTGAAAACAATCAAATTTACGTGCATGTGCCTGAGGGTGCCACACCAAAAGACGGACCTTCTGCGGGAATCACCATGATGACATCAATGGTTTCTGCCCTGACAGGAAGGCGCGTAAGACCAAACTTGGCAATGACCGGAGAAATCACTTTGAGAGGAAAAATTTTGCCCGTTGGAGGAATCAAAGAAAAAATTCTGGCGGCAAAACGCGCTAATATCAAAGAAATTATTCTTTCAAAAGACAACAAGAAAGATGTGGGTGAAATCAAATATTCTTATGTGAAAGGCATGAAATTTCATTATGTCAAAACTATGGAAGATGTCTTGAAGCTTGCATTGTTGCCTAAAAAATCAAAATAATTTATTACTTTTAGCGTTATAAAAATAAACCAAACCGAATGAGGCGTATTTTTTATTTGTTTTTTGTGTTCGGCGGGATACTTCAAGCACAGATTGGAGGACATTCGGTCTATCAATTTCTGAATCTTTCTATTTCTGCAAAGCAAGCTGCCTTTGGCGGAAAAGTTTTTACAGGAATGAATCATGATATTTTTCAACCGGCTTATAATCCTGCAACTTTAGATTCCGTGATGGATGGGCATTTAGGAGCAAATTATGTGAGTTACTTAGGTGATATCAATTATGGAAATGTTGCCTATGCCAAGACTTTCAATAAATTGGGAACTCTTTATGCAGCTGTTTCTTATGTGAACTATGGCAAATTTCAATATGCCACAGAAGACGGCAGCAGAGACGGCTCAACTTTTAGCGCTTCCGAAGGTGCATTGATTCTAGGCTATTCTTACACTATTCCGAATTCTAAATTTTCGGTAGGCGCAAGCACAAAGATTATCTTATCAAATTTGAGGAATTATAGTTCAGCAGGCATTGCTTTTGATTTAGGTTTGTTGTATCGCAATGAAAAATCAGGTGTTCAGTATGCACTGGCAGCAAGAAATTTCGGCACGCAACTCTCTAGATATCAAGATGTCAAAGAAAAAATCCCTTTTGAAATAGATTTTAGTTTTTCCAAATCTTTTGCCCACGCTCCTTTTAAATGGTATTTTACTTTGGAAAATCTGCAAAAACCAAAAATTGCTTTTGTCAATACGGCTCATAACACGCAAGATCCCGATGGCGAAGAAGTGGAAGAAAACATCACACTAATCAATCATGCTTTCAGGCATGTGATTGTTGGTGTTGAATTGTTTCCTAAGAAAAAAATCAATCTGAGAGTCGGTTATAATTTCAGAAGAGCGGCAGAGTTAGGGCTGAAAGATCAACGTTTTTCCAGTGGTCTCAGTTTCGGTTTAGGCATAAATCTTAGAAAATTTCAATTCAATTATTCTTATGGGAGTTATAACTACGCATCGAATGCCGGATTTTTTAGTGTGATTGTTAAACTTGACGAATTTTGATGAAAAAAATTATCATTGCCATAGACGGCTTTTCTTCTACGGGAAAAAGCACACTTGCCAAAGAAATTGCCAAGGAATTGAATTATATTTATATCGATACGGGCGCCATGTATAGAGCGGTTACTTATTATGCCTTGAAAAATAAGCTGATTTCCAAAAACCATCTAGACAAAGAAAAACTAGTTCAAGCACTTGATAAAATTGATATTTCATTCAAATATAATCCTGATTTGGGTTTTGCCGAGGTCTATCTCAACGGGGAAAATATAGAAAAAGAAATTAGAAATATGTATGTATCTGATTTTGTGAGTGAAATAGCGGTGATTCCTGAAGTTAGAGCAAAACTCGTAGCACAGCAAAGAAAAATAGGCAAAAATAAAGGTATTGTCATGGACGGACGAGATATTGGTTCTGTTGTTTTTCCTGATGCAGAACTCAAAATTTTTATGACTGCCGCTCCTGAAATTAAAGCGCAAAGACGCTATGACGAGTTGATTCAAAAAGGTTTGAATGTCAGCTATGAAGATGTCTTGAAAAATGTTATTAAAAGAGACAAGATAGACTCAACCAGAGCAGCATCTCCCCTAGTCAAAACCGCTGATGCCATTGAAATTGACAATAGTCATTTGACAAGAAAAGAACAATTTGACCTATTGTTGAGTTTGGCACATCAAAAGACAAACGCTTGATATTCCTTTGTTTTTCAGACCTCTGTGGATAAAAATTTATTTCGTTATCTTTGAGAAATTATTTTTGTCGGCGGATGAAATTCAAAATAAAATCAAAAAGTGCACGAAAAGGACTGACATGTCTTGATTGTGGCGCCCCTTTGCAAGGCAATGAAAATTTTTGTTCGTATTGCGGGCAGAAAAATGATACGCGCCATTTGAGTTTCAAAAGATACTTTGCAGATTTTTTTGATAATTTTTTCTCTTTTGATTCCAAGCTTTATCGAAGTATTTATGCTTTGGTTTTTAAACCGGCTTTTGTTGCCAAAGCATATATTGAAGGCAAAAGAACGCGCTATGCCAATCCGTTTAGGCTTTTGCTGCATATCAGCATTGTTTATTTTTTGTTGAATGGTTTTTTTTCAATGTTATCAAGTGAAGACAATGAAAAAGATGATAAGACTGCAAAAACAGAAAAAACTTCAAAAAAAACTTCTCGTAAGGATATATATTTTCATCGGTTGGATTCCATTTTTGAGTCGGATCATTTGAAAACGTTCTTCAACAATGACAGCATTTCCCAACAGAAGAAAGACAGTGTTTATAAAACGCTTCTTATCCGTGTTTTTTCAAGAAAATATAAATTGAGTTCAAAAAAATATTTGGAAAAAAATGACTACAGACTGATGCGAGGATTGCCCATTGTTGAACGCTATTTCTCGGCAAAAGGATTTGAGTATGACGGTACTGCAGGGAAGCAACTCAGAGAAAATTTTAATCAATATCCTTGGACAAAAAAGATTTCTTATTTCAGCGATTTTATGAGTTTCACGGGAAAAGATAACGTCTCAAAAATTCCAAATGGAAAGGCCATTTTAGATTCACTTAAATTGCCTAAAACAAAGTTTAATGCTCAAATTGCAGGAGCTGCTTTAAAATTGAAGCAAATTTCCGGAGACAAAAAAAAACGGGGCGAATTTATAGATTCCATTTTGTCTAAAGTCACGATATCATTGTTTTTCATCTTACCGATTTTCACTTTGTTTTTCACTTTGTTTTATATCGGGCAGAAATCCGGCTATACGGAAAACTTGGTTTTGGTGTTCAATATCCAGACGGTCTTTTTTATTGTCCTTTTATTAGATTTGCTTATCGGAACCGTTTTTTCAACAAGCTGGATACTTATTATTTTGAATCTGTGGTTCATTTATTATCTATACAGAAGCCTAAGAAACTTCTACGGACAATCCCGTTGGCTCACTATTCTCAAAATGTTTTTGTTCATTATGCCGGCTTATCTCACCTTGGCATCTGTGGGATTTCTGACTATTTCCACTCTTTCTCTTTTGTTCTAAGCTTAACCTATAACAACTTTTACAAATACAAAACCCTTCAATCCCGATTATTATCAGGATTAAAAAGCATGTCTGGAATTAAAACTCCACCGAATAAATTTTTGAGTGGGTTTATTTTGTATTTTTGCAAGTATTGATGCCAAAAATGGAATAGAGCGGACAATAATTGATTAAAGATGTCCCCGCAGCAATCAGTGCAATCACGAGCAAGACATATTGCGTAGTTCCACTTACTTTTTCAAAATAAACGATTAAAAACAATACAACTGCCAAAATAAGTCGTATGAGTTTATCTGAGTTACCTACATTTTTTTTCATGATAGAAGTTTTAAGGATTAAGAGTAGCTCAAATATACTAATTATCATTCACAATATCAAATCGATAAGACAATCCGCCTAAAACTTGAATGGCATGAACCGGATAATTGAAATATTGTCCATAGGTTTTATTCAATAGATTATTCCCCTCAACAAAAACAGAAAAGTGCTCATTGATGTTATAATTTATTCCCAGATTCAAGTCGGTATAGCTCGGGAGCGTTCGAAAATATACGCCATCTTGACTGACCGACCTTTCACTCACATTCACCAATTCAAAATCAACATTTAGTGTCTCAATCGGATGGAAACTGAGCAAGGAACCAAATTCATATTCCGGTACATTCCAAGCTTTGGCAAAGTGATCAGGATTGTTTTGCATATAGTTGAATTTCAGCTTTAAATCAAATTTTTTTCCAATTCCGACATTGAGTGCGGTTTTGAGATAAGATTGATTCATGTTGTCATAAATCAGTTTATATCTTCCGTATAAATCAGCTGCAAAATCATAAAAAACACGATTTTTTATACGCTTAAAACCCATTTTTAAATCATAAGAAAAACTTGATGAAAAAGCACCGTTCAGTCCACCGTAAACATCATAAGGAGTCAGTGCAGGGCGAATGCCGGTTTCAGGAACCAGAAACGGATTGTTTTGTGTCAATTCCATATACGGATTTTGTTTGATATTTCCGGTTGCTCCGGCATAAACGCTCAATTTTTCATAAATCAAATTATAGCTGATATCGGCATTTGGAATAAATTGAAAATTGTTGTAGAAATTGGCATTTTGATAATAAATTTTAGCACCCAAATTCATAATCAGGCGGTCGTTTTCCACTTGTATGGAAGGCAAAGCGCCCAAGTCGAAATAACTATAAATTTTATTTTTTTCCGTGTAGGTATTTCCAAAATGCTCAAGATTGATATCTCCTTTGAGATAATCTGCCTGAATTCCCATCTTTAGGTTAAAATCACCAACCGGAAATATAAAATCAGAGAAGAAATTAAATTTATTTTCAGTGTTGGATGCATTGTCCCAGTAGCCGTTATATTGAGCAGAAATCGTTTTGATGAATTGTTCTTCAAAATTGCCGTCCACACAAAAACTTATTATCTTATTGGCTCTGTTTTTACTGATTCCTGCGGCATCATACGGTCCGATTCGGTCAAAAATTCTGAGATCGTTCACATCGGCTTTGAATCCGAAATCTGTTTTCCATTGTGTATTTTCATGATTGTAGTCAAAGATAATATCGGCATTGGTATCATAATACGGGTTATATGTGATATCCTTGTATTTTCCACCTTGTGAAGAATGATGTTTCAGTCTGAATGCTGCTCCCAATTCATCTGTGACCGGATAGAAAACAAATGCATCTGTTTTGATACGAGAATAGTTTCCCAACCCTAGAGAAGCATAGCTTGAAAACGCATTCTCGTGCTGTGCCCTTGCACTGAAATTTACCATGCTTCCTTTTTTGGGTTCAAAAGTAGAAGCAGCCGGAACCGATTGTATTTTATATTGAACCGGAATTTTTTTTTCGGTTACTTTTTCTGCTTCCGGATTCACTTGCAGCTTGAAAGCATCTTGTACTTTTGGCGTGAAAGAACGTGTCACTTCAATGATTTCCGTTTTCACGCTGTCTTTCTCTTTCTGCGCATGAAGCATGAAACTAAATAGTAACAAACAGACGAATATGATGTTTTTATTTGATAATCTTCTCATTTTAAATTTTGTTTTATTCGTTTACAGATGAATTCTTCTTGGCTTCTTTGGTCTTGATTTCTTGCAAAAGCCCTCGGGCTTCTTCAATGACATCGGCATATTGTTTAAAATTTTTAATCACGCTTTCCAAAATATAAGTGGCATTGAAAGCATCGCCTTTAGCATAAGTGTTTCTTGCCATCAGCACCAAAGATTTCGCCGCCCAATATTTATAACTTGCATATTTTTTGGTCAATTTTCCAATGGTCTTGTTAGATGCATCATATCGAAGATCTTTATTTTCAAAATAAGCGACAAAATACAGGGCTTCGGCGGCTAATTTCCCGCCTGCCGTTTTGGAAACTTTGGCATAATAGGTTCGTGCTTTTTGTTCATCTCCTGTTTGCATGCCGGAGCGAGCAATGATGATTTGGGCATCGCTTTTCATTTGCTTGTTACTCTTGGTGTTTGCCAAAACTTTTTCGGCATAGACAATAGAATTATTGTAGTCTTGCAAATGATAGTTGGCTTTCATCAGGTTGGACTGTGCAAACAATATATCATCCGGAGAGTTGCTGATATCTTCCAATCTTTGCAACAACGGCTTGGCTTTTGCCCAATCTTGTTTTTGCAACTGCAAATCTGCCAAAACTCTAACGGCTTCCGTCGTAAATTCGTTTTGTGCTTGATTGGCGATATATTCGTAGTGTATAGCGGTTTTGTTTTTATCTGCTTTTTTCTTGTAAAGATTGGCAAGATAGTAGTGTGCTTTCAAAGCATGACTTCCATTGGGAAATTGATTTAGATATTTTTCAAAATCTCTGATGGCAGCCTGATTTTCTCGAGCCATATATTTTTCTTCTGCCACGGTATATACAGCATCGTCCAATTCATTATTGCTCACATTAATCCAAGAAATATTTCTTGCCCAAGCGGCATAGTCATTTGCTCTTCCGATTTCGATATATATATTTTTAATATTGTCGGCGGCTTGTCTTCCCACAGCAGTGCTCGGATATTTATTCACCACTTTCTTAAACTTTCCGAGAGCTTGTTCGTTTTGTCCGGAATTATAATAGATTAAGCCTTGTTTGAGCATTACTACTGCAGTATATCGGCTTTTGGAATACTTGCCCAACAATCGATCAAAAGTTTGCAATGCTTTGTTATTCCGATTGGTGTTCAGGTAGGTGCTTCCGAGTTGATATAGCGCATCGGGAACCAATTTTGATTTGGGATAAGCACGCAAAAATGCTTTTAAGTCATCAATTTTTTTATTGTTTTTTCCAACAAAACCATAGCTGATGGCTTTTTGATAATAGGCATAATCTGTGTCTGAGCCATGCATGGCAATAGCTTTATTATAAGCTTCCATGGCAGGCCAATATTTTTTTGTGGCAAAATAGCTGTCTCCCAAGCGTAAATAGGCATCTTTTAAGAGTTTCTGCTTTGGATTTGAAGCAATAAATCTTTTAAAATGTTTGGCTGAATTCGGATAGTTCTTGAGTTTAAAATAAGAATAGCCCAGATTATAATCAATCATTTTGTTCTCTTTTGAAGCATTCACTCCTTTTGATGCGGCAAAATCTTCAAACCCGTTTTTGGCATCATAAAAATTTCCTTTTCTATAATCAGCTTCTGCTTTCCAAAATTTTGAAAGTTGTCTATATCTGGGCTCAAAGCCCGATTGTAAAACTTTGTCAAACATTTCTTGGGCTTTGTCATAGTCTTGATCATTGAGTAATTCCAAGCCTCGATAATAAGCGGCTTTCTGATAGGTTTTGGTGTTGGTCTCATTCTTTTTTTCCAAGAGACTGATGGCGCCTTCAAAATTATTTGAAGTAAGATAGGAATTCACCAATAAATCTTCCAATTCTTGGCGATAGATGGTCTGCGGATAAGTTTTTAGATATCTGTTGATAACCGCTGTGCCGTCTTCAAAAGGATTGCCGTGTTCATAGCCCAATTTTGCGTAGTTATAAAATGCATCTTCCTGCATTTTTTTGTCAAAATTCATTTCGGAAACTTTTTTAAACGCATTCAATGCCTTGTCGTTTTGCCGAGTTTTCAGATAGCAATCCGCCAAATGATAATAGGCATTTTGAGCAATTCGGTTGTTTCCGCTGATGATTTTATTAAAATTGTCAATAGCATTTTGATAGTCTCCCGATTTATAATAGGCATAGCCCAACTGATAATAGTCTGTGTTGCTCCACTTTCCTCTATGTCCGCGGTATGCTTTTAAATAGGGAATGGCTTGGTCATATTTTTTCAGGTTGAAATAGCTTTCTCCAATGATTTTTGCCAATTGAGATTTCTCTTTTCTTTTGCTGCGTTTATAAATGCTTTTGGCTTGTTCAATAGCATCTTGAAATTTGCCGATTTTGAAATACATATCAGCTTTATAATAGGGCATTTTTTTATTAAAACCCGCATCGTCTTCCACTTGAGAAAAATATTTTTCGGCATTGACAAAATCATTTTGCCTGTAGGCAATATATCCGTAATAATATTTGGCTTGTTTTCCATATCGCTTGGAATTGAGCAACTTTGAGAACAGCCTTTTAGCAGATTTTAAATTGTTGTGTTTCAGGTTGGTATAGCCAAGATAAAAATTATATTTTTCATAATCTTCACGAGACAGATTTCCGGGATCCACTTTGTTGATATATTCTTGGGCTTCAGCCAAATTTCCATGTGTGAAATGATAGTCTGCCGCTTCAAAATATGCCATGTTCTTTTTGGGATGGTTCGGAAAATGTTGCACGAAATAGGTCAAAAGCTTGTCGGCATTGTCTTTTCCCGTTCGCACGGATATGCTGGCAAGATAGTAGTAAATATCACCTAAAATCTGCTCATCGTCAATAGTATTTTTCAATTGCCGAAATTCATACTCGGCAGCTTTAAATTCCTTGTTATTATAGAGATTTAATGCCCGTAGATAGTCTGTGTCGGGATTATAGAATTTTGCAGATTTTTGAGCAAAAATTCCTAATGACCCCATCGCAAATAAGATAAGAAAAAATTTATTTTGCATGTTGTATATTTTAATATTATTTAAACGGCAATAAGCCTTATTTATTTTGTAACAACAAAGATAAAGGAAAAGGTGTCTCTATATGACAAGGAGAAAGGAAAAAGG
>CAZAXU010000018.1:0-44771 GCA_964489245.1 uncultured Flavobacteriaceae bacterium | reverse complement strand
AATTATAGGTTTATAAAATTCTAATGTTAAAATTTGATTTCTATTCAATAAATCAGCGCCAAAGCCTAGATTAATGGTAGCAGATGGCTTATTGTCTTGCAGATATATTAACTCAAAGTCGTGTATGGAATAAAAAAGATATTGAGATTTATGATAGATTATTTGTGTTTTTGCTGATAATGCCTGTTGCATTTCATTGAGGATATAGTTGTAGTTTCTGAAAAAAGAATTTTTTGTTTGTACGTATTTGTTTGTTGAATTGCTATAGAAGGCACTTAGGTCAATGGAAGAAGAAAAACCGTTCCAAATGTGTTTAAAATATTTGAAATGATTATAAAAAATATAATTTCTATTATTTGCCCCTGTTTGATAAGCGATTTCAGTTTGTATGAATTTTGCTAATCCGAACCTTGATAAATCATTATCATTTTTTAGAAATATATATTTGTGTCCAAAGCTGATTAGAGACAGGTTTTTATCGAAGGTTGCGCTAACGTCTTTGCTATATTGATAACCAATTTCAAAACTGTTGTTTTTTTTCATGAAACCATATCCAATTTTAGTGCTCACATATAAGTTGCTTGTGTCTTTTCTGTTCAGGAATATTTCTGAGTTGATGAAAGACGTAGATCCTCGGATAAAAGGAAACTGAGAAGAAAGAAAAAAGCTTTGATTGGTTTTGATTTTTTGCCATTTTAGTTGAATATTCTCATTTGCTCCAAACAGATTGTTTGCGTGTAAATTCAGGTTTCCCAGCAGCTCTATTTTTTTGATGGAAGGATTGTATAAAAAACCTAGGTTCCCATCAAATGAATTGCTTTTTTTTGGATTTAAATATATATAAGCCTTTGTCATTTTTTTTTGAAATAGGAATTCAGTAGGTCGGGCAATTTGAAAATTTGTGTGTGAGTTGATGAAGCCTTCAACATCTTTAATCTTTGCAGAACTGATAGTTTGATTTAGATATTGTTTGTGAAGGTATTTTTTGATGTTGTCGGGCAATTTCTTCTTACTTACAAAGACAAGATAATTAAGCTGTCTTTCATCTAAATTTTCCACATCGTAGAAGATGTGAACTTTATTTTTAATCAATATTATTTTTTTGGGTTTAATAAGGTTGAAAAAATAGCCGGCTTCAAATAATTCCAGATTAATCAATTTCAGCCGACTTTCAATTGAATCGATGATGTTTATAATAGTGTCCGTTTTTCTTCTTTTTTTGATGTATATATATAATGTATCATTAACTCGCTGCCCTTGTATGATTTTTTGTTTGTTTTTTAAGGATATCATACTCGCGAGAATATGATGTTTTTGGAAGATAGAATCTGCACTATCACACAAAATATTGTCAATTGTAATATTGTGTTTCGGCAAATTATGCGAGAGACTGTCTTTTTGAGAGAAAGCACTGAAGGCGATAAAAAGAAAAGATAGAATAATAATTTTTCTCATAAATAAGCAAACGCTTTGTTTCACATCCTTATTGTTTGGGTGTAAATATAAGAAAATGAGAAATGAAAAATTATTAAAAATAGATTCAATTTGACAAGAAAATTTTAAAAACAGGAAAGCCGATTGAGTGAGCGTTGACAATGCAGCAATATTTTTTTTGTAAATTCAACAAAATCAGTTTGAAAAACAAAAAAATATTTCTACCTTTGCCGTCCGAAAAAGAATAAATACATAAAAATATGCCTACAATTCAACAGTTAGTTAGAAAAGGAAGAACCAGTATAACTAAGAAGAGTAAATCGGCTGCTTTAAAAAGTAGTCCTCAGAAACGTGGTGTATGTGTGCGTGTTTATACAACAACTCCAAAGAAACCGAATTCTGCTATGAGAAAAGTGGCAAGGGTAAGGTTGACCAATGGAAATGAAGTGAACGCATACATAGGCGGAGAAGGACATAACTTGCAAGAGCACTCGATAGTATTAGTTAGAGGTGGAAGGGTAAAAGATTTGCCCGGGGTTAGATATCATGTCATACGCGGCGCATTAGATACCGCCGGTGTGGATGGAAGAACGCAACGCAGATCCAAATACGGAACAAAGCGCCCTAAAAAGAAGTAATTGAAAAAAATTAAAAAATGAGAAAAGGAAGACCAAAAAAAAGACAGATCCTTCCGGATCCAAAGTTTAACGATACCTTGGTAACAAGATTTGTAAATAACTTGATGTGGAATGGCAAAAAATCTCTCGCATTTAAACTGTTTTATGATGCTCTGGATATTGTGGAAAAGAAAAAAGGCGAAGAAGAAAAGTCGGCACTTGAAATTTGGAAAGACGCTTTATCAAACGTTATGCCTCATGTTGAGGTGAGAAGCCGTAGAGTGGGAGGAGCTACATTTCAAATTCCAATGCCTATTCGTGCCGAAAGAAAAGTTTCTCTTGCAATGAAATGGATGATTTCTTTTGCAAGAAAAAGAAATGAAAAATCTTATTCCCAAAAACTAGCAGCAGAAATTCTTGCAGCTTATAAAGAGGAAGGTGCCGCTGTGAAAAAGAAAACAGACACGCACAGAATGGCAGAAGCCAATAAAGCATTCTCGCATTTTAGATTTTAATACGTATAGAAATGGCTAAAGATTTAAGTAAAGTAAGAAATATTGGAATTGCCGCACATATCGATGCCGGTAAAACCACCGTGACTGAGCGAATTCTATATTATACGGGTGTAAGTCATAAAATAGGAGAAGTGCATGATGGCGCCGCCACTATGGACTGGATGGAGCAAGAGCAAGAGAGAGGTATTACAATTACCTCTGCAGCAACCCAATGTGAGTGGCCTTATAGAGGAGAAAATTATACGGTTAACATCATAGACACTCCCGGACACGTTGATTTTACCGTTGAGGTGGAACGTTCATTACGGGTGTTGGATGGAATGGTTGCTTTGTTTAGCGCTGTTGACGGTGTAGAACCTCAATCGGAAACCGTATGGAGACAAGCCGATAAATATAGAGTTCCTCGCATAGGCTTTGTAAATAAAATGGACCGTCAAGGTTCAGATTTTTTCAATGTGTGTACACAGGTGAAGGAGATGCTGGGAGGAAATCCTGTTCCGTTACAAGTTCCGATTGGAGAAGAAGCCGATTTTAAAGGTGTGGTGGATTTGATTTCAAAAAAAGCGATTGTTTGGAACGAAGAAGACAGGGGAATGACTTTCAACGAAATTCCTATTCCTGAAGAGCTGATGCCTGAAGTGGATAAATACAGAGCGGAATTGATTGAAGCAGTTGCCGAGTATGATGATGCATTGATGGAAAAATTCTTTGAAGATGAAGATTCTATTACTGAAGATGAAATTATAGCAGCCCTTAGAGCAGCAACAATAGATATGTCTATCATCCCGATGTTTGCAGGTTCTGCATTCAAGAACAAGGGAGTTCAAGCAATGCTAGACGGTGTAATGAGATTTTTACCATCACCGCTAGATGTTGAGGCAATCGAAGGAATAAATCCTGATACAGAAGAAAAAGAACTTAGACATCCCGACGTGAAAGATCCGTTTGCAGCTTTAGCATTTAAAATTGCAACAGACCCATTTGTTGGTCGTTTGGCTTTTTTTAGGGTATATTCAGGATTTTTAGATGCAGGTTCTTATGTGCTGAATGTTCGTTCAGGAAAAAAAGAACGCATCTCAAGAATTTATCAGATGCATGCCAATAAGCAAAATCCGATTAAGAAGATTGAGGCAGGAGATATTGGTGCAGGAGTAGGTTTTAAAGATATTAAAACGGGAGATACCCTATCAGATGAAAAACATCCGATAGTTTTGGAATCTATGGATTTCCCGGACCCCGTGATTGGTATCGCAGTAGAGCCTAAAACTAAGGCAGATGTGGATAAATTAGGTATGTCTTTAGCAAAACTGGCTGAGGAAGATCCTACATTCCAAGTAAAAACAGACGAAGCATCCGGACAAACAATTATTTCCGGAATGGGTGAACTGCATTTGGAAATTATCGTTGATCGTTTAAAAAGAGAGTTTAAAGTAGAAGTAAATGTTGGTCAACCTCAGGTTGAATATAAGGAAGCTCTCTCCGCTTTAGTAGAGCATCGAGAAGTTTATAAGAAACAAACCGGTGGACGCGGTAAGTTTGCCGATATTGTTTTCAAATTGGAACCGGCTACAGGTAATGATAAAGTTGGTTTAGAATTTATCAATGAAATCAAAGGAGGTAATATTCCAAGAGAATATATTCCATCTGTCGAAAAAGGCTTTAAAGAATCAATGAAAGCAGGTCCTTTGGCAGGATTTGAAGTAGAATCGATGAAAGTTACATTAGTTGATGGATCTTTCCACCCTGTAGATTCAGATTCGCTATCATTTGAATTGGCTGCTAAACTGGGATTTAGACAGGCTGCCAAGAAAGCCCAACCTCAGTTGTTGGAACCAATCATGAAATTAGAAGTTGTTACTCCCGAAGAAAATATGGGAGATATTGTTGGAGATTTGAATCGAAGAAGAGGACAAGTATTAAGCATGGACGAAAGAGCCGGAGCAAAAGTAATTAAGGCAAATGTTCCGCTGTCTGAAATGTTTGGTTATGTTACGACTCTGAGAACATTGTCATCAGGACGTGCTACATCTTCAATGGAATTTTCTCATTATACGGAAACTCCAAAGAATATTGCAGAAGAAGTAATTGAAAAAGTTAATGGATAAATCATAAGACATGGCTCAAAAAATTAGAATAAAATTAAAGTCATACGATCATAATCTGGTTGATAAATCGGCAGATAAAATCGTAAAAACCGTGAAAAGCACAGGTGCAGTAGTAACAGGACCGATTCCGTTACCTACACATAAAAGAATCTTTACGGTTTTAAGGTCGCCACACGTCAATAAAAAATCTAGAGAGCAGTTCGAGCTGAACACGCACAAAAGATTGTTAGATATTTACAGTTCTTCACCGAAGACTGTTGATGCGTTGATGAAGCTGGAATTACCCAGCGGCGTAGAAGTAGAAATAAAAGTTTGATAATTAATAATAAATTATGTCGGGTATAATAGGAAAGAAAATTGGTATGACCAGCATCTTTGATGAGAATGGAAAAAACATTCCTGTCACAGTGATATTAGCCGGTCCGAATTATGTTACCCAAGTCAGAACCAAAGAAGTTGACGGGTATGAAGCTTTGCAGCTTGGTTTCGATGACAAAAAAGAGAAAAACACCCCAAAAGCCATGAAAGGGCATTTTGAGAAGTCAGGTGTTTCCCCTAAAAAAAGAGTCGTCGAATTCCAGGATTTTGAAAAAGAATATAAATTAGGCGACGAAGTTGCAGTGGGGGATGTTTTTGTTGAAGGCGAATTTGTCGATGTAGCGGGAATATCTAAAGGTAAAGGTTTCCAAGGAGTTGTTAAAAGACACGGTTTTGCCGGTGTGGGTCAAGCAACCCATGGTCAGCACAACAGATTGAGAGCCCCCGGTTCTATTGGAGCATCTTCTGATCCTTCAAGAGTATTCAAAGGAATGCGAATGGCAGGACAGATGGGGAATAAGAATGTTAAGGTGCAAAACCTTAAAGTCATGAAAGTAATCCCTGAAAAAAACCTTTTAATTGTGAAAGGAAGTGTGCCGGGACACAAAAATACTTACTTAATAATTGAGAAATAATGGAATTGAAAGTATATGACATAAAGGGAAAAGATACCGGAAGAAAAGTAAAACTTTCAAAAGATATTTTCGGTATTGAGCCAAATGAACATGCAATCTATCTTGCTGTAAAACAATATTTGGCCAATCAAAGACAAGGCACGCACAAAGCAAAAGAGCGTGGTGAAGTGAAAGGAAGTACCAGAAAAATTAAAAGACAAAAAGGAACAGGTACAGCAAGAGCCGGAGCTATTAGAAATCCATTGTTCAAAGGAGGAGGACGTGTTTTCGGTCCCAGACCGAGGAATTATTCTTTTAAATTAAACAAAAAATTGAAGAAATTAGCCCGTAAATCAGCTCTGAGTTCAATGTTGAATGATGATAAGATTATGATTGTCGAAGATTTTAGTTTTGAAACACCAAAAACAAAAAACTTTGTTGATGTTTTAAAGTCTTTGAAACTTGACGATAAAAAATCAGCATTTGTGTTTGCTAATCCAAATAAAAATGTATATTTGTCTTCCCGTAATTTACAGAATTCTGTAATCATAAACAGCTTAAGTTTAAGCACTTATGACATTTTAAATTCTGGAAAATTAGTGTTTACGGAAAGTTCAGTTGCAGAAATTGAAGCAAATTTTAAAAATTAGCGTGTGATGAGTATTATAATTAAACCCATTTTAACCGAGAAAATGATGAACGATACCGAAGAGTTTAATCGATATGGTTTTGTTGTTGATCGTAGGGCTAATAAAATAGAAATTAAAAAAGCTATAGAAGAGTTATTCAGTGTGGAAGTTTTGGGCGTTAGAACCATGAATTATCCTCCTGAAAGAAAAACACGCTATACCAAAAGCGGATTAGTGCAAGGAAAAACAGGCGCTTATAAAAAAGCCGTTGTTGAAATAGCAGAAGGTCAAAGTATAGATTTCTATAATAATATCTAAGAAGATGGCAGTAAGAAAATTAAAACCGATAACCCCCGGACAGCGCTTTAGAGTGGTGAATGCGTTCGATACCATTACTACGAATAAGCCTGAAAAAAGCCTATTGGCTTCCAAAAAAAGATCCGGAGGAAGAAATAATAAAGGCAGAATGACAACAAACCACAGAGGTGGCGGTCATAAAAAGAAATATAGAATTATTGATTTTAAAAGAAATAAATTCGATATTCCGGCAACTGTTAAGACAATAGAATATGATCCCAACCGGTCAGCTTTTATTGCTCTTTTGGTATATGCCGATGGCGAAAAGAGATACATCATTGCCCCTAACGGATTGAAAGTGGGGCAAAAAATAATCTCGGGAGATAAAGTTTCACCCGATACGGGAAACGCTTTACCCCTGAAAAATATTCCTTTGGGAACAATAGTTCATAATATTGAATTAAAGCCCGGTCAAGGAGGCTCTATTGCCAGAAGTGCCGGAACTTTTGCACAATTAATGGCGAGAGATGGAAAATATGCAACCATCAAAATGCCATCAGGAGAAACACGTTTGGTTTTATCTGCAGCACTTGCAACAATTGGAGTTGTATCCAACTCTGACCATCAGTTGATTGTTTCAGGAAAAGCCGGACGAAGCAGATGGCTAGGAAGAAGACCTAGAACAAGACCTGTTGTAATGAATCCGGTTGACCATCCCATGGGTGGAGGTGAAGGTAGAGCTTCAGGAGGACATCCAAGATCTAAAAACGGAATTCCCGCAAAAGGATACAGAACTAGATCTGCTAAAAAGTATAGTAATAAGTATATAATTGAACGCAGAAAGAAATAAGATATGGCTAGATCGTTAAAAAAAGGACCTTACGTTCACTTTAAATTAGTAAGAAAGATTCAGAAAAATAATGAGTCGGGAAAGAAAACTGTTGTCAAGACTTGGTCTAGAGCTTCAATGATTATTCCTGATTTTGTTGGACAAACAATAGCTGTGCACAACGGACGTCAATTTATTCCGGTTTATATCACAGAAAATATGGTAGGTCACAAATTAGGTGAATTTTCTCCTACCAGATCTTTTAGAGGACATGCCGGAGACAGGAAAAACAAAGGCAAAAAATAATAGGAGATTATGGGACAAAGAAAACATTTAATGGCTGAAGCCATCAAAGAAAAGAAAAAAAATATTGCTTTTGCAAGCCTGAACAATCATGATGTTTCTGCAAAGAAAACCAGAATAGTGGTTGATTTAATCAAAGGAATGGATGTTACTAAAGCCATGGGCGTTTTGAAGTTTACTTCTAATAAAAGTGCCGTAGCTATAGAGAAGCTGTTGTTAAGTGCCATTGCAAATTGGGAGGCTAAAAATCCTGATAGAGATATTGAAGATGCCGGTTTGTATATCAAAGAAATCAATGTGAGTCAAGCCGGAATGTTGAAAAGAATTCAACCGGCTCCACAAGGAAGAGCACACAGAATCAGAAAAAGATCAAGTAAAATAACCCTAGTTTTAGGAGAAAAAAATAGTTAATTTCAGAACGTATGGGACAAAAGACAAATCCAATAGGAAACAGATTAGGAATCATCAAAGGATGGGATTCTAATTGGTATGGAGGAAATGACTATGGTGATAAAATCGCTGAAGATCATAAAATCAGAAAATATATACAAGCACGGTTACCAAAAGCTAGTATTTCAAAAATAATCATTGAAAGAACATTAAAATTAGTCACCGTAACGATTACAACTGCACGCCCCGGTATCATTATCGGAAAGCAAGGTCAAGAAGTAGACAAGCTTAAGGAGGAGTTGAAAAAGGTGACAGGAAAAAATGTTCAAGTAAATGTTTTTGAAATTAAAAGACCTGAATTAGATGCCAATTTGGTTGCGCAAAATATTGCCAGACAAATTGAAAATCGTATTTCATACAGAAGAGCCATCAAAATGGCCATTGCTTCTACGATGAGAATGAATGCCGAAGGCATCAAAGTTCTCATTTCAGGAAGATTGAATGGCGCTGAAATGGCCCGTTCTGAGAGTTATAAAGACGGAAGAATTCCTCTTTCAACTTTTAGAGCAGATATTGATTATGCTCTGGAAGAAGCCCACACAACCTACGGACGCCTTGGTGTTAAGGTTTGGATTATGAAAGGAGAAGTATACGGAAAAAGAGACCTTTCTCCCTTGGTTGGCTTATCTAAGAAAGATGGCAAGAGATCAAGAGGAAATAAAAGAGGAAGAAAATAATTTATATTTAAAAAATTGTAGAAATGTTACAACCGAAAAGATATAAATATCGCAAGCAGCAAAAAGGGAGAATGAAAGGAAATTCTCAACGTGGTCATCGCTTAGCATATGGAACCTATGGCATTAAAGCCTTAGAATCAACTTGGATGACCTCAAGACAAATTGAAGCTGCTCGTGTGGCCGCTACCCGTTATATGAAAAGGGAGGGACAATTGTGGATTATGATATTTCCGGATAAACCAATCACCAAAAAACCCCTTGAGGTAAGGATGGGTAAAGGAAAAGGTAATGTTGAATATTATGCAGCCGTTGTAAGACCGGGAAAGGTTCTGTTCGAAGTGGATGGTGTTTCTCTTAAAATTGCCAGAGAAGCCTTGAGATTAGCCGCACAAAAATTGCCGGTTAAAACTAAGTTTATTATTGCACCTGAATTTCAAGAAAAATAAGTAAGTGATGAAAATAGCTGAAATTAGAAATATGAACGATGCAGAACTTCGTGAAAGTTTGGCAGAATATAAGACAAAATACAGTAGCCTTAAATTAAGTCATGTGGTCACTCCTTTGGAAAATCCCATGGAAATTCACAAAATGAGAAAGGTTATTGCCAGAATTAAAACTGAGCTAAATCAAAGAGGTAACTAAAAGAAAATGGAAATGGAAAAATTAACAAGGAACCTAAGAAAAGAAAGAATTGGTACGGTTACCAAAGACAAAATGGATAAAACCATTATCGTTTCCGAAGTTAAAAGAATGAAACACCCGCTATACGGAAAGTTTGTTCATAAAACTAAGAAATATGTAGCTCATGATGAAAAAAATGAGTGTAAAGTTGGAGATAAGGTCAAAATCATGGAAACTCGTCCGTTGAGTAAAACCAAAAGATGGAGACTGGTAGAAATATTAGAAAGAGCTAAATAATTATGTTACAACAAGAATCAAGAGTAAAAGTAGCAGATAATACCGGCGCAAAAGAAGCATTGGTTATCCGTGTTTTAGGCGGAACCAAAAAAAGATATGCTTCTTTGGGAGACAAAGTGGTGGTAACCATAAAGGAAGCCACTCCTAACGGAACAGTAAAAAAAGGAGTTGTTTCAACAGGTGTTGTCGTAAGAACAAAAAAAGAAGTCAGAAGACCCGATGGCTCATATATCAGGTTTGAAGATAATGCAATTGTTCTTCTCGACACAAATGGTGAAATGAAAGGAACTCGTGTTTTCGGACCGGTTGCCAGAGAATTACGTGATAAGAAATTCATGAAAATTGTATCCCTTGCTCCGGAAGTATTATAAAATTTGACAAGATGAAAAAATTTAAAATAAAATCAGGAGACCACGTTGTGGTGATTGCCGGAAAAGACAAAGGAGTCAAAGGAAAAGTGCTCAAAATTATCAAAGATAAAGATAGAGTATTGGTAGAAAGTGTTAACGTGATAAAAAAACACGTCAAACCAAGTGCGGAAAATCCTCAAGGAGGAATTACGGAAAAAGAAGCCCCGATTCATATTTCCAATGTAGCGTTGGTTGATTCTAAATCAGGAAAGGCTACACGTGTGGGATATGAGATGAAGAAAGACAAGAAAGTAAGGGTTTCAAAAAAATCAGGACAAGAAATTTAAGCCATGAATGTACCAAGACTACAAAAAGAATACAAAGAGCGTATAACCAAAGCGCTACTTGAAGAATACGGTTATAAAAGCATTATGCAAGTGCCTAAACTCAAAAAAATAGTTGTGAGTAGAGGGGTTGGAGCAGCTGTGACAGACAAGAAATTAATTGACTATGCAGTCGAAGAATTAACGAATATCACAGGTCAAAAAGCCATTTCTACCATTTCCAAAAAGGATGTTGCTGCATTCAAATTGAGAAAAGGTATGCCCATCGGAGCAAAAGTAACCTTAAGAAATGACAAGATGTATGAATTTCTTGATAGATTGATTACAGTAGCTTTGCCACGAGTGAGAGATTTTCAAGGAATTAAACCTGAAGGCTTTGACGGAAGAGGAAACTACAACTTAGGAGTTACGGAACAAATTATTTTTCCTGAAATTGATTTTGATAAAATCAATAAAATCAATGGAATGGATATTACATTTGTGACTTCTGCACAGACAGATAAAGAAGCAAAATCATTATTAACAGAATTTGGTTTACCATTTAAAAAGAAGAAGTAATATGGCAAAAGAATCAATGAAAGCTCGCGAACGTAAACGTGCTAAAACTGTAGCAAAATATGCAGCCAAAAGAAAAGCTTTGCTTGAAGCGGGTGATTGGGAAGCACTGCAAAAACTTCCTAGAAATGCCTCTCCAATCAGGATGCATAACAGATGTAAGTTAACCGGTCGTCCGAAAGGATATATGAGAACTTTTGGCATTTCACGTGTAACTTTTAGAGAGATGGCTAATCAAGGATTGATTCCGGGAGTTAAAAAAGCCAGTTGGTAAACATAAAACAGAAGAAAGATGAACACAGATCCAATAGCAGATTATCTAACTAGAGTTAGAAACGCTCAAAGAGCGGGACATAAAGTAGTTACAATTCCGGCATCAAATATGAAGAAAGAAATCACCAAGATCTTATTTGATCAAGGTTTTATTCTGAGCTATAAATTTGACAAAGACGGAAACAGAGAGTATATCAAAATTGCGTTGAAATATACCAAAGAAAATGAAACTCCTGTTATTAAAAAACTTGAAAGAATCAGTAAACCGGGATTAAGAAAGTATGTAAATGTAGGCGATATGCCTAAAGTATTGAACGGTTTAGGAATTGCCATTATCTCGACTTCAAAAGGTCTGATGACCGATAAACAAGCTCGCAGAGAAAATGTGGGAGGAGAGGTTTTATGTTATGTTTATTAATAAAATAATTGAACGATGTCAAGAATAGGATTTAAACCGATAACAATACCCGAAGGTGTGACCGTAGAAGTTAAAGATAATACGGTTACAGTGAAAGGAAAATTGGGAGAATTGACCCAAGAAATCAAAGAAGTTGATGTTGAAATAGCAGAAGGGACAATCAGTGTGAAAAGACCTTCGGAAAGTAAACAACACAAATCCATGCATGGTCTGTATAGATCACTAATTTTCAATATGATTGAAGGCGTTTCAAAAGGTTGGACAAAAGAATTGGAATTAGTAGGTGTGGGATATAGAGCAAGCAATCAAGGACAGTTGCTAGACTTGTCGTTGGGTTTTTCACACAATATTTTGTTTGAAATTCCCGCTGAAGTGAAAGTTGAAACTGTTTCTGAAAAAGGAAAAAACCCAATCATAAAATTGACATCTTATGACAAACAATTGGTTGGGCATATTGCAGCAAAAATCAGATCTTTCCGTAAACCCGAACCATACAAAGGAAAAGGTGTGAAATTTGTCGGAGAAGAAATTAGAAGAAAAGCAGGTAAAACAGCTTAATAAGAAGAATTATGGGACTAAGTAAATTAGAAAGAAGAACTAGAATTCGAAAAAGAATTCGAAAAATAGTGAGTGGTGTTCCTGAGAGACCAAGATTTTCAGTATTTAGAAGTAATAAAGAAATTTATGTTCAAATCATTGACGACCATAGCGGAAATACATTGGTGGCAGGATCTTCTAGAGATAAAGATATTGTTTCAAAAAAAGGAACTAAAGTAGAAAAAGCTGCTTTAACCGGAGAAAAGATAGCCAAATTGGCACTTAAAAAAGGTATCAAAGAAGTGGTTTTTGATAGAGGAGGTAACCTGTATCACGGAAGAATTAAATCATTGGCAGAAGGCGCAAGAAAAGGCGGACTAAAATTTTAATGTTATGTTTGATAAATTTAAAAACGTAGAAAGAGTAAAACCCGGAGGTTTAGAACTAGAAGATAGATTAGTAGCCGTAAACCGAGTTACTAAAGTAACCAAAGGTGGACGAACATTCGGTTTTTCCGCAATTGTTGTGGTTGGAGATAAAAACGGTGTGATTGGCTATGGAATGGGAAAAGCAAAAGAAGTTCCCAGTGCAATACAAAAAGCCATTGATAATGCAAAGAAAAATATGGTAAGAGTTCCCATCATTAACGGAACAATTCCGCACGAACAACTAGGCAAGTTCAGTGGAGCACGAATTTTTCTTAAACCGGCTTCTCCGGGTACGGGAGTTATTGCCGGTGGTGCCGTAAGGGCAGTATTGGAATCTGTTGGAGTGCATGACGTATTGACCAAATCTCACGGTTCTTCAGATCCTAACAACGTTGTGAAAGCCACGTTGGTAGCGTTGCTTCAAATGAGAGATGCACATACTGTTGCCAAAGAACGAGGTATTTCATTGAATAAAGTGTTTAATGGATAAAAATTGAAGAAAATGACAAAAGTAAAAGTAAGACAAATAAAAAGTACCATAAACAGACCAAATAATCAACGATTGACTTTGGAGGCTTTGGGTATCAGAAGAATAGGACAAGAACGTGTTCATGAATTGACTCCCCAAATCAAAGGGATGATTGAAAAAATTAAACACCTTGTAACAGTAGAGGAAATTTAAAAAATTAGAAGCAATGGATTTACATAATTTGAAACCAGCCAAAGGATCGGTTAAAAAAGATATCAGAAAAGGAAGAGGTGAAGGCTCAAAAAGAGGCGGAACGGCAACCCGTGGACACAAAGGAGCAAAGTCTCGTTCAGGATATTCTAGAACACCCGGATTTGAAGGAGGACAAATGCCTCTATACAGACGTGTGCCTAAATTTGGATTTAGGAACATCAACAGAATTGAATATCAAGCGGTGAATTTAGATGTTTTACAAAGCTTGGTTGATGATAAGAAAGTCAAAGACGTGATTACTTTTGATGATTTCGTCGATTTAGGTTTGGTGGGAAAAAGAGAATTAGTGAAAATACTCGGAAGAGGTGAACTAAAAGCTTCTTTAACTATCTATGCACATAAATTTTCAGAAAAAGCCAAGACAGCAATTGAAGCTGCCGGCGGAAAAATTGAATTATTATAATATTTACCGTTCATGAAGAAGTTTATAGATACAATTAAGGCAGTTTGGAGCATTGAAGAGCTTCGTAATAAAATCATATTCACACTCGGATTGATTTTGGTTTATCGTTTTGGTGCGCAAGTATCGTTGCCGGGAATTGATCCCAATCAATTGGCAAATTTGCAAAACCAAACATCTAGCAATACGCTGCTGGATTTATTGAACCAATTTACGGGGGGAGCCTTTTCTCGTGCTTCTGTTTTTGCTTTAGGTATCATGCCTTATATCTCTGCTTCGATTGTAGTTCAGCTAATGGGAATAGCAGTTCCTTATTTACAAAAATTGCAAAAAGCCGGAGAAAGCGGAAGAAAGAAAATTACGCAAATCACAAGATGGCTAACCATTGCCGTAACCTTGATTCAGGCTCCGGGCTATGTGTACAATTTGTATAATCAGCTGCCAAAACAAGCATTCCTAATCAGCCAAACTTGGTTGTTTGTGTCAATTTCTGTTATGATTTTAGTGACAGGAACCATTTTTGCCATGTGGTTGGGAGAGAAAATAACCGATAAGGGCATAGGAAACGGTATTTCATTACTCATCATGGTGGGAATTATTGCCAGAATGCCATCGGCTTTTTTGCAAGAATTCACCTATCGTGTGACACAACAAAACGGAGGGCCAATGCTGCTTTTGTTTGAAATAGTGATTTGGCTAGCGGTTATTGCGGCAAGCATTATGTTGGTGAGAGCTTATAGACCGGTTCCCGTTCAATATGCAAGAAGAACAGTTGGAGGAGGATATGAAAAAAATATTTTTGGAGCAAGACAATATTTACCTCTAAAATTGAACGCAGCAGGAGTGATGCCCATCATCTTTGCGCAAGCAATTATGTTTTTTCCGTCAATGATAGGTTCCTTATCTGATGCAGATTGGGCAACCAGCATGCAAACCACATTTGGCAATATGTTTAGTATGGGATATAATGTAGTGTTTGCAGTCATGATAATTATTTTTACTTTCTTCTATACTGCAATCACGGTTCAAACCACAAAAATTGCCGAAGATTTGAAAAGAAATAACGGATTTGTCCCCGGCGTAAGACCCGGAACAGACACGGCAAATTTCTTTGACGATATCTTATCCAAAATAACTTTTCCCGGTTCAATATTTTTGGCATTGATAGCAGTTGCACCTAAATTTGCCCATTTTATGTTTCCGGGAATGCAAGTTTCTTGGGCAATGTTTTACGGAGGTACATCACTATTGATTCTAGTGGGAGTTGCAATGGACACTATTCAACAAGCAGAAGCTTATTTGTTGAATCGTCAGTATGATAATTTAATGAAAACCGGAAGAAAAAAATAAGTTATGGCAAAACAACCGGCAATAGAAGTTGATGGAGTAATCAAAGAAGCATTGTCTAATGCAATGTTTAAGGTTGAATTGGAAAATGAGCACGTTATTACTGCCCATATTTCCGGAAAGATGCGTATGCATTATATCAGATTGTTACCCGGTGACAAAGTGAAATTGGAACTAAGTCCGTATGACTTAACCAAGGGAAGAATAACCTATAGATACTAACAAAATAAGCGAATAGCTAACAGTTAAAGCTAATAAAGAAATGAAAGTAAGAGCATCAATAAAAAAGAGAAGTCCCGAAGACAAAATTGTTCGTAGAAAAGGACGTTTGTATGTTATAAATAAAAAAAATCCGAAACATAAACAAAGACAAGGATAATTATGGCAAGAATATCAGGGGTAGATTTACCTAAAAATAAGAGAGGCGTGATTGGTTTGACCTATATCTACGGAATAGGCAGATCAAGATCAAAAGAAATTTTGGCAAAAGCCGAAGTGAGTGAAGACAAAAAAGTAAAAGACTGGAATGATTCTGATATTGCAAATATCAGACGTACCATTGCAGACTATAAAATTGAAGGAGAATTAAGATCTGAAGTACAACTGAACATCAAACGATTGATGGATATCGGAAGTTATAGAGGAATTCGACACAGACTGGGATTACCTCTAAGAGGTCAGAGAACAAAAAACAACTCTCGTACAAGAAAAGGCAAAAGAAAAACTGTTGCAAATAAGAAAAAAGCAACTAAATAATATTAATTTGAGATTATGGCTAAATCGAATGCTAAAGCAAGAAAAAGAAAAGTTAAAGTTGATTCAGTTGGGCAAGCCCATATCAAGGCAACTTTTAACAATGTGATAGTTTCTCTTACAAACAAAAACGGAGAAGTGATCTCGTGGTCTTCCGCAGGAAAGAATGGTTTCAGGGGTTCTAAAAAGAATACGCCTTATGCTGCACAAGTTGCCGCTGAGGATGCTGCAAAAGTGGCTTTTGAGGCAGGACTGAGAAGAGTGAAAGTTTATGTGAAAGGACCAGGAAACGGCAGAGAGTCTGCTATTAGAACAATCCATAATAGCGGAATAGAAGTAACAGAAATCATTGATGTGACTCCAATTCCTCATAACGGATGCAGACCACCAAAAAGAAGAAGAGTATAAAAACAAGAAATTATGGCAAAATATACAGGACCAAAAACTAAAATTGCAAGAAAATTTGGCGAAGCAATCTTCGGTGAGGATAAGTTTTTTGAAAGAAGAAAATATCCGCCGGGACAACACGGACCAAACAGAAGAAGAGGAAAAAAGTCACAGTATGCAATTCAGCTCACAGAGAAACAAAAAGCCAAATATACTTATGGCATTTTGGAAAAACAATTCAGAAATTTGTTTGTTAAAGCATCCAGAGCAGGAGGAAATACAGGAGAAGTACTTTTACAGTTGGTTGAATCAAGATTGGACAATGTGGTGTATAGATTTGGTTTGGCAGCATCAAGACGCGGAGCAAGACAATTGGTAGGACACAGACACATCACAGTGAATGGAGATGTTGTAAATATTCCTTCATATCAATTGAAACCCGGAGATATTGTTGGTGTGAGAGAAAAATCTAAATCATTACAAGTAATTAATGATTCATTGGCACAAAATAAATCAGACTATGAATGGTTGAAATGGAATGACGAAAAATTGGAAGGCGAATTTGTAAATCGTCCTGAAAGAATTCAAATTCCTGAAAATATTCAAGAACACTTGATTGTCGAGCTTTATTCTAAATAATAAGTATACATTTATGGCAATATTAAATTTTCAAAAACCGGATAAAGTCCTTCAAATTCATGCAGATGAACGCAGTGGCAAATTTGAATTCAAGCCTCTGGAACCGGGATTCGGTTTGACGATAGGCAATGCACTCAGGAGAGTGTTGTTATCGTCTTTAGAAGGCTATGCCATCACCTCAGTAAGAATTGAAGGTGTTGGACATGAATTTACATCAATCGATGGCATTGTCGAAGATGTGACTAAAATTCTACTGAATTTCAAACAAATTCGTTTCAAAAAACAAGTAGAAGATATAGATAAAGAATCTGTTAAGGTTTCCATTTCAGGAAAAGAAGTAATCACAGCAGGAGATTTGCAAGAATATATTTCAAGCTTTGAGGTGTTAAATCCTGAGTTGGAAATTCTGCATCTCGACGGAAAAACAGCACTCAATTTTGAATTTGTTGTTGAAAGAGGAAGAGGCTATGTGCCGGCTGAAGAAAACAAGAGGTCAGATGTTCCTATGGGAACTATTTTTATAGATTCAATTTTTACGCCCATAAGAAGTGTGAAATTTGCAGTCGAAGACTATAGAGTTGAGCAAAAAACCGATTATGACAAGCTGATTATCGAGTTGGAAACAGATAGTTCCATACATCCGAAAGAAGCAATGACGGAGGCGGCAAAAATATTGATTCAACATTTCATGTTGTTCTCTGATGAAAGAATTACACTTGATGATGATCATGATAGTGAGGCCCAATCTTATGATGAAGAATCATTGCATATGCGTCAATTATTGAAAACAAGACTGGTTGATTTGGATCTTTCAGTGAGAGCTTTGAACTGTTTGAAAGCGGCAGAAGTTGAAACATTGGGCGAATTGGTTCAATATAATAAAGGTGATTTGATGAAGTTCAGAAACTTCGGAAAAAAATCTATGACTGAACTCGAAAAACTTGTGGATCATAAAGGGCTTACTTTCGGCATGGATCTTTCAAGTTATAAATTGGAAAAAGAATAAATTTGTTAAGAAGATTATGAGACACGGAAAGAAATTTAACCATTTGGGAAGAAAAACAGCGCACAGAAAAGCCATGTTGTCAAATATGGGAAGTTCGCTGATCAAACATAAGAGAATCAATACAACTCTTGCAAAGGCAAAAGCCTTGAGAGTGTATCTGGAACCTTTGATTACAAAATCAAAGAATGACACAATGCACAACAGAAGAGTAGTGTTCAGTTATTTGAGAGATAAGGAAGCAGTGACAGAACTTTTTAGAGAAGTTTCTACCAAAATTGCTGATAGACCCGGAGGATATTTGAGAATCATCAAATTAGGAAATCGTTTGGGTGATAATGCTGAAATGGCAATGATTGAGTTTGTTGACTATAATGAAGTTTATGGTGGAGACAAACCGGCTAAGAAGAAAACGCGAAGAAGAAGAAAAAAAGCAACTGCCAAGGAATCTGTGGATGAAACTGCAACAACAACCAACACCCAAGAAGCTCCGGCTGAAGGGAAAGAAGAGAAGACAGAAGAATAAAAAAATCTTAATAAAATCTTTACAAAAGCCACTTGTATTTATCGAGTGGCTTTTTTTATTTTTCGTAACTTTACATAAAAATAATTATCATGAGTTTAATAACAGAAATAAAAGCAAGACAAATATTTGATTCCAGAGGGAATCCGACTGTAGAAGTAGATGTATATACCGAATATGATGTTTTAGGAAGAGCAGCAATCCCCTCGGGAGCATCAACAGGAGAACATGAAGCCGTAGAACTCAGGGACGGAACAGATGGTTTCATGGGAAAATCAGTATTTCAAGCTGTGGCAAATGTGAATGATATCATTGCACCCGCATTGCTTGATATGAATGTGGAAAATCAATTGGAAATAGATCAATTGATGATAGATCTTGATGGGACGGAAAATAAATCTAAGCTTGGTGCGAATGCCATTTTGGGTGTTTCGTTGGCAGTTGCCAAAGCGGCAGCGATAGAAGCCGGAATGCCATTGTATAAATATATAGGAGGTGTAGCTGCAAAAACACTTCCCGTACCAATGATGAATATTGTGAACGGCGGATCTCATTCAGATGCGCCTATTGCCTTCCAAGAATTTATGATTGTGCCGCAAGGAGCCGGCAGTTTTGCAGAAGCCATGAAAATGGCGACAGAAGTTTTTCACAACCTGAAATCCATTCTAAAAAAAAGAGAACTTTCTACGGCCGTAGGTGATGAAGGAGGTTTTGCTCCGACGTTCAAAGGCACGGAAGATGCCATTGAAACCATTTTATCTGCCATTGAAGCGGCAGGATATCATCCCGGAAATGATATTGCCATTGCCTTGGATGTAGCTGCATCAGAGTTTTTTAAAAATGGAATTTATGACTATACGATTTTTGAAGGAAAAACCGGAAAGAAAAGAACCTCACAAGAGCAAGCTGAATATCTGGTTGAATTGGTTGAAAAATACCCGATTGTCTCTGTTGAAGATGGTATGGACGAAAACGATTGGGAAGGCTGGAAAATTCAGCAAAACCTGTTGGGAAATAAAGTCCAGTTGGTTGGAGACGATATTTTTGTTACAAATACAAAAATACTTTCCAGAGGGATTAAAGAGAATGTAGCAAACTCCATTTTGATTAAATTGAATCAGATAGGTTCACTGTCTGAAACGATTAATGCAATCAATATGGCGCATAAAGCCGGCTATACAGCAGTGGTCTCACATCGCTCCGGAGAAACTGAAGATACCACCATTGCAGACTTGTCTGTTGCAATGAACACCGGTCAAATCAAAACAGGCTCTCTGTCAAGAACGGATCGTATGGCAAAATATAATCAATTGCTTCGTATAGAAGAAGAATTAGGAAGTGAAGCATATTATCCCGGTAGTGCCGTTTTTAAGCAATAAATTTTTAAACAAATAAGAAGAAACTATCTAAGAAGTATGTCAATTTGAATAAGTCTTGGATAGTTTTTTTGTTTTAGCATATTTTGATATTTATGTGTAAATCATTCCAAATTAAAATCATCGGCAAAGTTCAAGGAGTTTGGTTTAGAAAATATACTAATGACAAAGCCAAAGAACTGGGTTTATTCGGATTTGTCAAAAATCAAGCAGACGGAAGTGTTTATGTGGAAGCGGAAAGTGATAGTGAAACTGTTCTTCAGCAATTTATAGATTGGCTGCATACGGGCTCACCATTATCAAAGGTGGAAAGGGTGAACGCTGTCGGTCAAGATTGTCAATATTTTGATAAATTTGAGATTAGATAATTTTCAGTTTTTTTGCTCTTCAATTTTCACTTGATTGGTTTTAAAGGTTTTTATATTCCCTTTCTCATCACTGAAAACCAGGAAAGCTTGTAGCTCCGGATGATTATTCAGAAAAATTTTGCTTTTTTCAAATCCTAAGACCATAAAAGCGGTAGCATAGCCGTCTGCCATAGTACAATTATCAGCAATAACCGATGCACTCAGTAGATTGCTTTGAATGGGATAGCCTGTTTTCGGATTGAGTGTATGTACATATTTACGTCCTGTGGCTTTATCGATATAGAATTTTCGGTAGTTGCCCGATGTTGCCATAGCTTTGTCAGTCAGGTCTATTTTAGAAATGAATTTTTCTGCATCTTTTCTGTCAGGATTATCAACTGCCACCAACCAAGCACGATTTCTTTCTGTGTTTCTGCCTTTGGTTAAAACCTCTCCTCCAATTTCAATGATATAGTTGTCGAAATGTTTGTCAGACAACATTTGTCCAATCCGATCAATGGCATAGCCTTTAGCAATGGAATTATAGTCGATATAGATTTGAGGATATTTCTTTATAAGGGTTCCCTTGTTGTCTATTTGCAACATATTGTAGCCGACAAATTGTTTTAGTGAATCTATGAGGCTACTGTCTTTTTCAATATTCGGCAATTTTTTTTTCGGTCCGAATCCCCAAGCATTGACCAATATACCGATGCTGGGGTCATAATAGCCATCGGTTTCCAAATATATTTTTCGGGCGGCAATAAAAACATCTCTGAATTGTTGGTCAACGCTTAATTTTTCTCCCTTATTGATATGAGAAATCAATGAGTTATTTTGGTAGGTGGACAAAGAATTATTGACGGCCGTGATGACACTATCTATGTGCTTTTGCATCAGAACAAGATTGTCGTCATCCGGAATGGCTTTTATGTGATAAGTGGTTCCTAGTGCTTCTCCTTGAAAATAGTATATTTTTTTTTCAGATTGAGAACATCCGGTTGATATCAAGACCAATAGGATAACGACTTTTTTTATGAATTTTGAATGAAAATTCAGAGATGAAAAAATAGGGTCTGTTTTCATATTTTTTTATTTGCTGTATATAATGATGGACTATCAAAAATAGAAAGAAAAATATCATTATTATAATTTGATTCATAAAATTTCAAGCTTGAATGTGTTTGATACCTTCATTGTCGAAGACCTATCCGGTGAGACAATATGTTTAGGAGGTATTGTCTTTTTTATGGTATAAATATACATTTTTTTCAATTACGACTCCAAAGAAAATAAAATGCAAGCAAAATATTCAAGGTGTTGCTTTGCAACACCTTGAATATTAAATTTATGGAATAAATAATTTATCCTCCAAAATCGTCGAAACGAATATTTTCCGGCGGAACACCTTGGCTGTCCAGCATTTTTACAACAGCGTTATTCATCATTGGCGGCCCACAGAAATAATATTCTATATCTTCAGGAGTTTCATGTTTGCTCAAATAGTGATCATAAAGCGCTTGGTGTACAAATCCTACAAATCCGTCTCCGGAGGCTTCAATATTTTCTTTGACTTGCCAATTGTCTTCTTCTTTGGGTTCTGATAATACCAGATAGAATTTGAAATTAGGGAATTCTTTTTCCAATCCTCTAAAATGATCTACATAGAACAGTTCGCGTTTTGATCGCCCACCATACCAGTAAGACACTTTTCTTCCGCTTTTCAGGGTTTTGAATAGGTGAAACAAGTGAGAACGCATGGGAGCCATTCCGGCACCTCCACCAATATAAACCATTTCGGCATCAGAGTCTTCATTGATAAAGAATTCACCATAGGGTCCTGATATTCTCACAATATCACCGGGTTTTCTTGAGAAAATATAAGAGGAAACCACACCCGGATTTACGTCCATCCAAGTATTTTTTTCTCTGTCCCAAGGTGGTGTGGCAATACGAACATTTAGCATAATGCGTCTTCCTTCTGCGGGATAGCTTGCCATGGAGTAGGCGCGAGTCACCTCTTCATCATTTTTCATCACAAGGGGCCAAAGATTAAATTTGTCCCAATCTTCGCGGAACTTATCAGGTTCTCCCGGATGTTCCTCGGGGTGGGCGGAGATATCAATATCTTTATAGTTTATGGTTGCAGGTGGCACATCGATTTGAATATATCCTCCCGCTTTGTAGTTCATGTCTTCGGGCACTTCAACAATAAATTCTTTGATAAACGAGGCAACATTATAATTTGATACCACTTTTGCATCCCATTTTTTCACACCGAACACTTCCTCGGGAACTTCAATAACCATGTCTTGTTTCACTTTTACTTGGCAGCCCAATCTCCAACCTTCTTCTTTTTCTTTTAGGGTGAAATTAGGTGATTCTGTGGGAAGCATATCGCCACCGCCTTCAAAAACTTTTACTCGACATTGCAAACATGTTCCACCACCGCCACAGGCAGAGGGCAAAAACACTTTTTCATTTGAAAGTGTATTTAATAAATTGCTTCCCGATTCTACCTCTATTTCTCTTTTTCCGTTGATGTTGATTTTGACTTTTCCACCGGGTAATAATTTGGCTTTTGCCCACAGGAGCAGCACAACCAATATCAATACAATGACAAGAAAAACTAAAATGCTTGCAACAATAACTTTTATATTTTGATCCATCTTCTAAAAAATTCTTTGTTTATATAATTTCGTAATAATATCTGTTTTAGATTTTTATGCCCATAAACGCCATAAATGCAATTGCCATTAAACCGGTGATAATAAATGTAATTCCCAGTCCGCGCAGGGGGGCGGGAACATTGGAATAAGATATTTTTTCACGAATGGCAGCTAATAAAATAATGGCAATCAGCCAGCCAATGCCTGACCCCAGGCCATATACCAAAGCTTCGGACACTTGCGTAAATTCTTTTTGTTGCATGAACAAAGAACCTCCGAGAATGGCACAGTTAACAGCAATCAGCGGAAGAAAAATTCCAAGCGATGAATATAATGCCGGAGCAAATCTTTCTACAAACATTTCAACCAATTGTACCATAGCTGCAATAACAGCAATAAACATGATAAAGCTCAAAAAACTCAAATCCAAGTCTGCGAAAGAAGGGTCTAACCATTTCAGTGCCCCGGGTTGCAGCAAATATTGGTCAATCAGAAAGTTGACAGGAACGGTGATTGTCAATACAAATACCACGGCGGCTCCCAAACCTACGGCTGTTTTTACCTTTTTAGATACGGCCAAATAGGAACACATACCCAAGAAAAAGGCAAAAACCATATTTTCTATAAAAATACTACGTATAAATAAGTTGAATAATTCCATAATTCTCTCGTTTTATTCTTTTTCTGTTAATTGAGGGAACATGCTTCTTTGTACCCATATAAATATCCCTACGGTGATTAACGCCATTGCAGGAAGTAGCATCATGGCATTGTTGACGTATCCTGCATCATAGAATGATTGAGGAATAATTTGTTTGTCAAACAGTGTTCCGGAGCCTAGAAATTCTCTGAAAAATGCTACGATGATTAACACCAAACCATATCCTGCACCATTGCCAATTCCATCAAGAAATGAATCAAAGGGTTTGTTTGCCAAAGCAAAAGCTTCCAAACGTCCCATCACAATACAGTTGGTGATGATGAGCCCTACAAATACTGATAATTGTTTGCTGACATCATAGGCATAGGCTTTGAGAATTTGATCCACCAAAATTACTAAGGTGGCTACAACAAGTAGCTGAACGATAATTCGAATTCGGTTGGGGATATAATTTCTAATCAATGAGATGATGACATTACTGAAGGCTAATACGACTATAACCGATAGAGACATCACTATTGCCGGCATTAGTTTTACCGTAATAGCCAGTGCAGAACAAATTCCTAAAACCTGAACGGTTATCGGGTTATTTTCGTTTAGCGGATCTTTGATTAAATCTTGCCATTTATTTTTAGCCATAATTTTAGTTTTTTTGTTGTTTTATTGTTTTGAAAAACGGAAGATAACGTTTCAATCTTTCTTGCAGCATATTGCTGACACCATTACAGGTTAATGTGGATCCTGAGATGGCATCAATTTCGTGATCATCTTTGTCTTCATTTTTAGGGTCTTTGTTTCCTTTTAGGAGAACAATTCCTTTGAAAGTGCCATCAGAGTCAAATATTTTTTCTCCGATAAACTGATTTTCAAACCATTTTTTTGTAATTTCGGCACCCAGACCGGGCGTTTCTCCTTTATGTCCGAATTTGACGCCTTTGACTGTTAAGTCGTCTCCCAGAGCAACATATCCCCAAATATCATCCCAAAGTCCTTTCCCTCTAAGAGGAATAACATAAAAGTTTTTATTGTCGATATTTGCTATATAAATCGGATAGTGTTGTTTTTCAGTTTCTTTTTTTAGTTCCGGCTTAAGATTGATATCAAAAGCTTTTACATTGTCATCAGTTGTTCCGTCAGATTTCAGTGCAAGCTGTTTGGTGAAATAGGTATTGAAATATTTCTCAATCAGATTGTAGTTAAGTTTTGTTCCTTTTTCTTCAGCTTTTTTGCCAAGTGCTTCTTTATCCAAACCGATGGTATAGAGAATGTCTGTCATTTTCTCTTGGCGTTTGTTTCTTTCTTGCGCCGGTTTCAAAAATGAAACGGCTAAAGCTAAAAGTACGGCAGACACCGTTACAACAATGGCTGCAAATAGGATAGTATATAAATTACTGTTTCTGTTCATAGTTATTAATTTTTATGCCTGTTGTTTACTCAAACGTTTCATTCTTTTCTTGATATTTCCTTGAACAACATAATAGTCTATTGTCGGGGCAACGACATTCATCAATAATATTGCCAGCATCACTCCTTCGGGATAGGCAGGGTTGAAAACTCTAATCATAATGGCAAATATTCCGATTAGGAACCCATAAATCCATTTTCCTCTGCGCGTTTGTGCTGCAGTGACAGGGTCTGTTGCCATGAATACAACACCGAAAGCCAAACCTCCTACCAGCAAATGCTGCCACCAAGGAAGTTGCATCAATGCATTGGCACCCCAAAGATTGAATATAAATGCCATAAAAGCTGAGCCCAAAATTCCGGAAACCATAATACGCCAGCTGGCGACTCGTGTTATCAGCAACAAGAAGGCGCCTATGAGAATCATCAGCACAGATGTTTCTCCAATACTTCCGGGAATATTTCCTATAAACATTTCTTTCCAAGTAATAAGCATTTCTTTGCCTTGTCCTAATGCGCCAAGCAATGTTTCTCCCGAATAGGCATCAGCATTTTCCGGCTTTGGAATCCAAACTTCATTTCCTGACATAAAGGTGGGGTAAGCAAAAAAAGCAAATGCTCTGGTGACCAGTGCCGGATTGACAATGTTCATGCCTGTTCCGCCAAATACTTCTTTTCCGATTACTACGGCGAAAGCCACGGAGATTGCCAATATCCACAAAGGAATTGTAACCGGCATAATCAGGGGAATCAATAATCCTGAGACTAAAAACCCCTCATTTACTTCGTGTCCGCGCAAGATGGCAAAATAAAATTCAATGCCTAGTCCTACCACGTAGGAAATAATAATCATCGGAATGACTTTCCAGAATCCGTAGATAAAAGCATCCATATTGGAAAAGTCGGTTCCTGCTTGTGTAAAATATTGATATCCAACATTCCACATGCCAAAAATTGTGGCGGGAATCAAAGCTAATACGACCAAAAACATGATTCGTTTTAAATCTACGGCATCTCTGATATGCGCACCTTTTTTAGTTGTTTCATCCGGAGTGAACATGAAAGTATACATCGCTTGATAGGCAGGGCGATATTTTTCATATTTTCCCCCTTCGGAAAAAAGTGGTTTGTATTTGTTGAAAAACTTTTCTATAAAATTCATATTACTTGTTTTCTTTATTTATCTAAATAATAATTTTATCCCATTTGCTCTTTCATGTTGTCCAAGCCTTTTCTGATAAGCTCTTGCGCATCTATTTTTGATGAGCTGATATAGTCAACCAAAGCAAAATCTTCGGGAGCAACTTCTAAAATGCCGAGCTCTTCCATTCTCTCAACATCTCCTAAAAGTGCGGCTTTCAATAGGTGAGTGGGAAAAATATCAAGTGGCATGACAGATTCAAACTCTTCATTCATCACAAAAGCTCTTTTTTCACCAAACAAATTGGTGTCTAAATCCATTTCTTTTTTTCCGCCCAAGCCAAATTTGTAAAAACTTTTTCTGTTTTCTCCAAAGAAAGGCATCCAACCGATAAATCGTGTTTTTTTTCCACTTGGGATTACGGATATTTGGTTGTCATAGAAATTCAGAAAAAGATCTCTTGAAATGTTAGATCCGGTCAATACATTTCCACTGATAACTCGTTTATTTTCCGTTTTAAGTTTGTCATTGAGAAAATCAGAGAGATTGGCTCCGGGTTTGATTTTATAATACATGGGATCTTTGACCATGGAACCGGATAATGCGACATTTCTTTCGGGGTTGTAAGTTCCTGTTTTGAAAAAATTTCCGATAAGTGCAACATCAACAGGATTGATAGTCCATATTCTGTCTCCTTTTGCAATAGGATTGAACTTTTCTATATGGATGCTTAGGTTTCCAACGGGATGTGGTCCAAAAGCTTTAATCGTTTCAATTTCGTCTATATCAGATAATCTGGTTGCAGAATATCCATCAACAATCAAGTGAATTTTTCCGGAGGTTAGTTTTTTTAGAATATCGATGCCTGTTTTAAAATCGTTCAGTTTGTTTTCTAAAACAAATTCATAATCTATGCCTAGTGGTGCTTTATCCAGAGCGGAAATATAAATGGCTTTGGGTTCATCGTCAGGATTGGCAATTATATCATAAGGGCGTTGCTTTATAGTGACAAAAAGTCCGCTTTCAAGCAATGATTCCAAAATTTGCGGTCTGCTCAGTTCGTCGGGTTGGTTTATGACGAATTTTTTGAAAGAGTCTTCGGCATCCGGCTTGATGAGTATTTTGAGAATTCTACGTTTTTGTCCTCTGACAATATCATCAATCGTTCCGCTGACAGGAGATGTAATCTTTATTCTTTCGTCATATTTGTGATAGAATAATGTATCGCCTGCTTTTACATGATTGCCTACTTTCACAGAAAGTCTGGGCATGATTCCGTAAAATTCAGGTGGTTTGACGGCATACATATTTGATCGGGGTGCATCTTTCAAAATTTGGTTGGCACTTCCTTTCAATTTGATGTCTAAACCTTTTGATATTTTGACTTGTTTATGCATAATTTGACACGAATTATTTCTTAAAAATTAACGTGACAAATTTAGCGAAAACAAATAGATAATAACTGACAATTATCGCATATTTTATTTATTTTTGCATCTATAAACAGCTTATATGTCAGTTATGCAAACGAGTTTTAACTTGCCGGTTTATGCTTTCAAAGCCTTTTCATTTCAACATTCTGTTGCGGAGTTGATTGCATCTTGTGACAACTACGGATTTAGTCATTTTCCAATTGTTGATAATGGGTTGTATGTTGGGATGATTCGCCATGATGATTTGCTTAATGTGGAAGATAAAAGTGTGGAATTGAAAAAATATGCACATTTGGTGGAACGGATATTTTTAACGGATCAAATGAACTGGACAGAGATATTGTCTTCGTTTATTGCTCATGAGACTAATGTTTTGGCTGTTTTGGATAATACGGGAAAGTTTGTAGGAATTAGGCTTTTGGATGATATTTTGACACTGCTTGCAGAAAAATCTTTCATCAATGAAGACGGATATATTTTGGTCATCAGTAGGTTGAGTTCGGAATATTCTATGAGTCAGGTGGTTCAGATTATTGAATCAAACGATGGAATCATACATGGAATTCTGGTTAATTCTCGTGGGCGGGAGATTGAATTGGAAGTGAAAATTCAGACAGATGATATCAATGAAATTATTCAAACTTTCCGCAGATATGACTATAACATCATTAGTCGGTTTGAAGAGGATTTGCATCTTCAAGAACTGAAAGACCATTCTGATTTTTTGCGGCGATATTTGGAAATGGGGAATTAAGATTTTCTGATTAAAGGAAGTGTGGAACAGCGTAATAATCCTTCTTGTTTGGCTATTTCGTGATAAGGAATTTCTTCTACAACCAAGCCTTGTTTTCTCATCCAATCGTTGAGTCTTTTTGCTTTTTTTTCTGAAACGACTACATCGGGAGAAATGGAAAATACGTTTGAAAACATTTCATACATTTCGTCTTTTGTGATATGAAACATATTTTCTTTTCCGAACAAATCGACCAAGAATTGATATTGTTCTTTGACCAGAAAGCCTTCTTTGTGAATAATGGCTTTTCCTTTTCCGACAGGCTGGAAAACGCAATCGAGATGTAAGGCGTTTTCTTTTGGATTATCATTTGATTTTTTCAAATCAAAAGCAATTATTTTTTTGTTGGGAAATGTTTGCTGAAGAAATTCAACTGCTGCAGCATTTGTTCGGGCAGTGATATAGTCCGGATAGTCGGGGAAGCGATAAGTTCCTACAAAAATATAGTTTTTCCAAGGCATAACATCTCCTCCTTCAACATGAACTTCTTCGGGGGCTTGTATGATTTTTTTTTGATTAAATTGATTTAATATATTGCCAATTGCTTGAAATTCTTCTTCCCTGTCAGGGAGAATATTGGCTTTGATAAAAATGTCATCAATAACAAAACCGATATCACGTGTAAATATCTGATTTATATTTTTTAATAAATCAGGTCGATATATTTTGACGTTGTATTTTTTTAAAACAGTTTCAAAAGCGGTCATTTCAACTATCATATCTGTTTCTTTCGGGTAAGTTCCGTTCAAAACATGTTCTTTAGATTTAGGGTCGTAACATTGACCGGGTGTTGGAATTGGTCCGTTGGAATCTGCTCTTCCCAAAATAACGCTTTCTAGTGGAGAAATTTCGTCTATGATATGAAATGATGGTTTTTTCATTGATGCTCCTGTTTTTTTAGTCCGAACAAAAATAGGAATTTTTGCGGTTTTGAATTGTTAAAATATAAAAAATACCTCCGGAATTCCGGAGGTATTTTTTATGGTATTAATGTTGAAAATTATTTTTTCATTCCCACCATTTCTTCTAGCATATCTGTTGTGATGGATTTAGGTCTTTCAAGTGAATATCCTAATGCTCTATCCCAGATGATATTTGAAAGCACACCGATTGCTCGTCCGATAGAGAACAGTACGGTATAGAAATCATATTCGCGTACACCATAGTGCCATTGAACAACTCCTGATTGTGCATCTACGTTTGGCCAAGGGTTTTTGGCTTTTCCGTGTTCTCTCAAAATATCGGGAACAACTTGATACAATGCATCCACATATTTGAACAATGGATCATCAGGCAGATGTGTCAGACAGAATTCTCTTTGAACGGTATATCGAGGGTCTGTTTTTCTTAATACGGCATGTCCGTATCCGGGAATGACTTGACCGTTGTTTAGTGTATCCCACACATATTTTTTCATTTCTTCTTTGCTGGGAACTTTGTCGCCCATTTGGTCTTTTAGTCCTTGCAACCAACGTAGCACTTCTTGGTTGGCTAATCCATGCAAAGGACCTGCTAATCCATTAATCATACCTGAAGTGGCATAATAGACGTCAGACAAAGAGCTGGCAATCAGGTGTCCGGTGTGTGCGCTCACGTTACCGCTTTCGTGGTCTGCATGAATGATAAAATACATTCTGGAAACATCATCATAAGGCGCATCTTTTCCCATCATATAAGCAAAGTTTGCACCGAGGTCCAGAGTTGGATCCGGATAGCGATGTCCTGCTTCAGGATTGTAGAGCTTGTTATAAATGTATGCTCCGATAAGTGGAATTTTTGCTAACAGATTGGTGGCATCCTCGAAAGTAGAATCCCAATAGTCCATTTTGCTTACACCTTGTCTGTATTTTACGTTGAAATATGATTCTCTTTCCAAGCTCATTACGGCAGCAGATAAAATTGCCATCGGATGACTTTCGCTAGGGAACGAGTCAACTACATCCCATACATATTTGGGTATAATTCTTCGGTTGTTCATGTCCATAATCAGACAATCAACTTCTTCTTGTGTTGGAATTTCTCCTGTCAGCAAAAGGAAATATAAACCTTCGACATAAGGCATTTCAGCACCTTCTGCTTTGGGTAGTTTTTCAAAGACTTCAGGTAGGGTATAACCTCTATACCTAATACCTTCATAAGGGTCTAAATAAGAAATATCAGTAATTAAACTTTTGATACCTCTCATTCCGCCAATAACTTGACTGGCTTTTACTTGATCAACAACAGCATCACCATATTCTTTGAGCAACTTGGTTGTTCTTGGGCGGTGTTCTTGAATCTTATTAAATAATCTCTCTTTTAAACACTTCATGATATATTTTTTATAATATGATATATTAATTTATTTTTCAAAATTACAAATTTGAAACGGGTAATTTCTGAGAGATTTCGAATTTTATAACAATTATCATATAATTATAAATTATATTTTGTAACAAAAGTTACAAAATAAGGTTAAGTATAAAAAAATCTCAGTGATTACTGAGATTTTTTAAGGTTAGGTCTTTTTTATTTAACGCCTAGTTTTGCTTTTACTGCAGCGTAGATATCAGGTCCGTTTGCAACAATGAGAACTGATGGTCCGGAGTTGTCTAAAACATAGTCATAGCCTTTCTCTTTTGCAACGGCTTTGATAGCGTTCAACAATTTTTCTTGAATAGGTTTGATTAAATCTCCTTCTTTTTTTGCCAATTCTTGTTGAATTCTTTGTTGAGATTCAGCAATATTTTTTTCCATTGCCATCATTTCTTTGGCTCTTTTTTGATTTTCTGATTCAGAAACAGTCGAAGCCTCCGTTTGATACTTTTTCAATTTGTTTTGATATTCTTGCTGCATTTCTTTGAATTCTTTTTCATAGGTGGCATACAATTTTTTTAATTGTGCTTGTCCTTGTTTGAATTCGGGCATTTCGCTCATGACTTTTTGCACGCTGACGTGTGCGATTTTTTGTGCTGTTGCCGTAGTAGTTCCCATCCAAAGCAACATTCCTACTAAAAATAGTTTTAAGTGTTTCATGTATTTTCTGTTTTTATTGATTATTATTTATTTTTTTTATTCTTTTCCTTTTTCTTTCTGCGTTCTTCCAAAATTCTTTTTCTGCGCTCTTCTCTGTCTTTTTTTCTTTTGGCAGCGATTTCTTCAGGAGTAAGTTTCTTCTTTTTTGCTGTATTTGCTTTCTTTTTTAAAACTTCTAACTGTTCCGGAGTGAGCTTGTTGCCATATTTACTTTTGACTGTATCTTTATTTTTGATTGTATTTTTAATGGTATCTTTTATTTTTTTACCGGAGATTTTTGGAGTCTCTTTTGTTTTTTTCTTTTCTTTTCTTTTTTTTCTGGCTTCTTCTTTTTTTCTTTTTCTTTCTTCCAAAATTTTCTTTCTTTTTTCTTGTCTGTCAAATTTCTTTTTGGCAGTTTTACTTAAGCGTTTTTGTTGGGCATCTGTGAGTTTTTTTGTCCCTATTTTTTTCTTTTTCTTCTTTTCTTCTCGTTCTTCGGCTTTTCGTACTTTTGAAATGGATTTTAAAATTTTATCGGAAATGTCTAATTTTTTGCTAGTATAAATTAGACCCAAATTATCATTTGCTTTGTCAAAGACGATATCATATTTTGCTGATTGAACCAATTTTGTCACGGCAACAAATACTCTGTCTTGAATTGGTTTTACCAGTCGTTGTTTTTGAAGGATATAGCTTCCGCTGGGTCCAAATATGTTCAGCTGATAAGACAGTAATTCTTTTTCTTTGAATGCTATTTCTTCTTTTCTTTCTTGGAGTAATTCTTTGGTCAATAGAATTTTTTCTTGCTCCAAGCTGTTTTTCAGATTTTCAATTTCTTTTGTTTTTTGCTCAATATCCAATTTCCATTTTTGTGCTTTGTTCTCAAGTTCTTTTAGTGCCAGCTGATATTCAGGTAATTTTTCCAGAATATATTCCATGTCTAAATATGCAATTCGAATTCTTCCTTGTGAGAAGGCACTTATACTTGTTAAAAATAATAGTGCGATAATGAGTGTTCTTTTCATGACCATTTAGTTTTAAGAAAAAATTGTGCCAAAACAGATATTACAATCTTTGGTTCATAATGAAATGTGTTTGCCATCCTGATTTTACGGGGATTCCTTGATTATTAGGAACCTTGTCAAATCCATAGCCGAAATCGACTCCGAGCAATCCAAATGCACTCATAAAGATTCTGATACCTACACCGGCAGATTTTTTTAATGAGAACGGATTATTTATTTTTATATTGTTATATGTGTTTCCTCCTTCTAAGAAGGAAAGTACGTAGATTGATGCTTGTGGTTTGAGTGTGATGGGATAACGTAATTCCAGCGAAAATTTGTTGTAAACGATTCCTCCGTCACGTCCGAATTGTCTGTTTAGAGAACTGTCTTCATAGCCTCGAAGCGGGATAACATCTCTGGAAATCATACTTCCTGACGAGAGTCCGTTTCCACCGACGTAAAATCTTTCAAAGGGACCAACGCCTAAATCTTTGTTATAATCTCCCAATATTCCAAATTCACCTTTGGTGCGTAGCACAAGTTTGTCAACGATATTGGTGTACCAGGCAGCAGTGAATTTTACTTTATAATATTCGAGCCAACTATATTTTTGTCTGTTAATTTTTTTGTAATCAGGGTTTCCGTTTTCATCTTGGAAATCAGGATTATCTTTGAGTGTGGCATAATCCAAGGTACTGAACAGAGAATAAGGTGGTGTCATTTTCAGATTGATAAAGAATTCAGATCCTCCCATTGGATAAATAGGGTTGGGACCACTGGAATTTCTCCCGAACATCATGTTGTAAGAGAAATTATTTGAGAATCCGTTGTCAAATCCAAAAAGTCCGACGTCATAATTCTTAAAGTTATAATGGTTGAAACTCAAAGATTGACTCATGATAAAGTAGTCATCAGGCCATCTTAATTTTTTGGTGAGCCCGACACTCAAGCCGGAAACCAAGAATTTTTTTGAAGTGTCTCTTTCTGCATTATAGGCATAGGTATACCCTCCGTAGTAGGTGGAACTGTATAGTGATACATTGAGAGATTGTGGTTTTTTTCCTCCTAGCCAAGGTTCGGTGAACGATAGACTATAAGTCTCATAAAATCTGGACATTTGCAAACTCAGTGATAATTTTTGTCCGTCTCCCATAGGCAGAGGTTTATATGCTTTTCCGTTGAAGATATTACGAATGGAAAAATTATTAAAGGACAGACCTACTGTTCCGATAAAATTTCTCCCGTCAAATCCTCCTTGGAGTTGTACTTGACTACTTCCGGCTTCTCGCACATTCCATTCAATATCAACGGTTCCGGCATTGGCATCCACGTTTTTAAATTCAGGCGAAATTTTTTCTGCATCAAAGAATCCCAGTTGAGATAATTCTCGCACGGAGCGAACTACATTTTGTTTGCTGTATGTATTTCCGGGAATGGTTCTTAATTCTCTAAAAATTACATAATCATTGGTTTTTTCATTTCCCACGATGGTTATTTTGTTGAATTTTGCAGGTTTTCCTTCATAAATACGAATTTCAAAATCTATCGTGTCCTTTCGAACACCGGTTTCAACAACATTTATTCTGGAGAAAAGATATCCGTTGTTTTGATAGAGATTGGTGATGTTCTCTCCATCAGGTTTGCCGGGGTCGTCTATTCTTTTTTTAAGGAGTATTCCGTTGTAGGGATCTCCTTTTTTGATGCCTAAAATGCGTTGTAATAAATCATCAGGATAGGCGCTGTTGCCCACATACTCTATATTTCCGAAATAATATTTTTTTCCTTCTTCAACTTTTATGTCTATATTGAGTTTGTCATTTTGATCAAAATAGACGGAATCAGACAAAACTCGAGCGTTTCTGTATCCTTCTTCTTTGTAAAAATCTTCCAATTTTTTGATATCGTCTTTGAAATCGTCTGCAATATATTTTGATCTTTTCCAAAATCTCCAAATTCTTTTCTCTTTGGTATTTTTTAATTTTCTTTTGATTTTTCCGGCAGAAAAGTGGCTGTTCCCGATAATGTTGATTTTATTAACCTTGATTCTGTATCCTTTATCTACGTTGACCAAAAATTTTACAAATTGTGCTGTGTCTTTGATAATTCTGGTGGATACTTTTGTGTTGAGAAACCCTTTTTTGATATATTCTTTTTTAATGGTTTCAATGGTTTTTGCTTTAATATTTTCGTTGAGTACTACATTTTTGAGTAGTCCCAGTTTCTTGATAAATTCTTTGCTTTTTGATTTGGAGACTCCTTTGATTTGTGCTACTGAAATTTTTGGAAGTTCCTCCAATTCAATTTCAAGGTCTACTTTGTTATCTGTGGTGGGAGTTATGTATAAATTGATATCTGAAAAATATCCTAAATCCCAAAGTTTTTCAATGATGTCTTTGGTTTTGTCTCCGGGCACTTCAATGATATCTCCTTTGCTGACTCCGATAAATGCCTTGACGGTTTCCGGATTGAATTCTTTCAGTCCGTGAATAATGATTTTATCAATTTGATAAATCTTATATTCGTCAGACTTGATTTGTGCACTTAAAATAAATGCTACAAAGAATAAAAGGTTAAACAGAATAATTTTTTTATTTTTCATACTCAATTTGTTCACTTGTTTTTCCAAATCGTCTTTCCCTGTTTTGGTAATCGGATATGGCTTCATAATAATCATCGTCTTTAAAGTCCGGCCACAATACATTAGTAAAATATAATTCTGCATAGGCAATCAGCCATAGTAGAAAATTACTGATTCTTTTTTCACCTCCTGTTCTAATCATTAAATCTACATCGGGTAAATTGTGGGTGTAAAGGTGCAAAGATATTTTCTTTTCGTCAATATTTTCGGTTAAAATTATATTATTTTTAACTTTTTTTGAGATTAGTCTGGTCATCTCGACTATTTCGTCTCTGCCACCGTAGTTTAGAGCAATGCTCAGAACCAGTCCGGAGTTATTTTTGGTGAGATTTAGAACTTCAAAGAGTGTTTCACGGGTTTGTTCGGGCAGTTCGTCAATATTTCCAATGACATTGAGTTTGATATTTTGTCTTATCAAATCATCAACTTGCTCTTTGAGTGTTAACACCAAAAGGTTCATCAAAGCATCTACTTCTTCTTTCGGTCTGTTCCAATTTTCTGTTGAGAAAGTATAGAGCGTAAGGAATGAGATCTCGAGTTCAACTGATTTTTCAACGATTTTTTTTACGGTTTCAACACCTTTTTGATGCCCGAAGACTCTGTTTTTTCCTAATTTTTTTGCCCAACGACCATTTCCATCCATGATGATGGCAATATGTTTGGGGAGCTTTTTTGCTTTTATTTCTTTGATATCAATCTTCATTCAGCAGTAGTTTTTTTGTCATAAATTATAAAGTTGTTGAAGATTATAAGCCGAAATAACAATCCAAATCTCCAAAAGTATAGATGAGACTGATAGATGAAAAAGTGTACCAGTCGGGATGTTGCATATTGGAGTTTACTTTTGAAAAGTAATGTTGGTCTTGGTTGGCTTTGACATAGTTAAATGTTCCGTCAAGATTGTCGGTGAGGTTAAATCTGGCACCGCTTTCAATGGCAATCAGAAAATTCCCGGATACATAAAATTTAATACCAAGAACCATGGGAATTCCTACGGAATAGTTGTTTGATGCCGACACAATGCTTCCTCCTTTTACAAGTTGGCTGCTATATTTTGTTCCGGTAATTCCTGAAAACATATATGGAATGATGTGATTCCCTTTATGTCTTTTATAAATATTGTTTTTAATGAAATTATATTCAATTCCTAAGCTTAACTCATATACTGTTCCGTCAAAAGAAAATTTTCTCTGTTGTCTTCCTTGGCTCAGAGCATATGCATCATTTGCCTTGATGGGTGTATATATAAATCCAAGTCGATAGGAGTACCAAGGGTTATGGTTCATCTTAAAAACACCACCGTAGCCAATTTCATTTGGGATGAAATAATACTCGTTTCCGATATCACCGATATACTTTGTTCCGCCGCCCGTGACTCCAATTTCAAATCGTTGTGCTTGCATTGAGAGAAGCCAGATGCTTGCCATAAGTGTTGTAAGAATTGTTTTTTTCATGTAAAAATAATCAGGGATTGCAAATATAATAAAACTATGATTTTATAACGCACGAATTTAGGTTTTATTGAATCTTGAATGGAGAAATGAAAAATTACTATTCTATTTCTGTTTTCTTTTCCATATTTTTGTAAATAAACATTTTTCAATGAGAAAACTTAAGAATAGTGAGTTGAATAGGGTCAGTATAGATGATTTTAAACGGGCAAAGAAATCTCCCATTATAGTTGTTTTGGATAATATCAGGAGTTTGAATAATATTGGTTCTGTTTTCAGAACAGCCGATGCTTTTTTGGTTCAAAAAATATATTTATGCGGCATTACGGCAAAACCTCCACATAAGGATATTCACAGAACGGCTTTAGGTGCAACAGACTCCGTAGATTGGGAATATGTTGAAAATGCAACGGAGCTATTGCATGATTTGAAAAAGAAAAATATTAAAATTATCAGTATTGAGCAAGTGGAAAATTCAATAAACTTGCAAGATTTTGAACCCGAAGAAGGAACATCTTATGCCATTATTTTTGGAAATGAAGTCAAAGGAGTGCAGCAGATTTTAATTGACCAATCTGACCATTGTGTAGAAATTCCGCAATATGGCACCAAGCATTCATTCAATATTTCGGTGAGCGCCGGTATTGTTATGTGGGATTTGTTTCAGAAAATGAAATTCAAATAGGTGACAATTGTCACTTTTTGATTATCTTTGTATAAATAATAAATAAAAATTTTTAATTATGAATACTCCCGAAAAATATCCAAAAGCAATGATTATGATACATTGGTTGAGCGTTGTGTTGTTGATTGCGCTGTTTTTCATCGGAAAAAACATGGAAGAATATGAATTTAATGCAGAAAATTTTAATCGATACAGATTACATGCTTTGTTGGGCATGTTGTTGTTTGTATTGACTCTTGTGCGTTTATATTTCAAAAAAACAAAACTACAACCACAATCAATAGAATATTATTCTGCCATGCACAAAAGTTTTGTCACGGGTGTGTTGTCAATGATTTATTTTTTCTTACTTACGGTTCCCGTTATAGGTTTTGTGATGGTCTATCAAACCGGTGCTTTTCAATATGAATGGTTTGGAGCGGAATTTCCTCAAACGAATTTTAGTGAAGCTTTGGCGCAGATTCATGAGACTTTTGTTTTTATTCTACTGGTTTTGGTCGCAATACATGTGAGTGGTGTTTTTATGTATAAGTTCAAAACAGGAGAAAACCTCATCAAAAGAATGTGTTTGCTGATGAAATAAGATTGATTGGATTTATATTGGAAAATGTGCGTTTATCGCGCATTTTTTTTATATGCCCAAAACATCATGATAGCGCCTAAAATGGCAAAAGGGATGCTCAATAATTGTCCGGTATCCAGTCCTGTTGCCAGCATCAAATCAGAGGGGGTTTCTTTTTGAGGTTCCTTATAGAATTCGATGAAAAATCGAATCACCCAAAGCAACAAGAAGAATACTCCGAAAAGCATACCTTCATATTTTTTGATATTGGTTCTCCAGAAAAGATACAACATTAAAAGCAATAAAATCATGTAGGCAGAAGCCTCGTAGATTTGAGTGGGGTGTCTGGGAAAATCTTCTCCGAGTTGTTGAAAGATAAACCCATAGTTGGTTCCGGTAGGTTTTCCGATGATTTCAGAATTCAGTAAATTTCCGATTCTAATCAGCGCGCCACCAAAAGGAATGGTGAGTGCCACCCTATCCATCAGCCACAACAGAGATTTATCTCCTTTAAAATATTTTAGCCAAAACAGAATTAAAGCAATCATAATGCCGATGGCGGCACCATGACTTGCCAATCCTTGGAATCCGGTGAATTCATATCCGTTGATTCCCAATACATTGGCATTGGGATTTGCTCTCACGGGAACAAGAATTTCCATCAAGTGATTTTTGAAATAATTATTCCAATCATAGAAGAACACGTGTCCCAGCCTGGCGCCCAGTAAGGTTCCAACAAATACATAAGTTAAAATGGGATCGAGCAAACTAATGTCGACTTTTTCACTGATAAATACTTTTCTCAAAATATAATATCCTATCATGAAGCCGATAATATACATCAGGCTGTAATATCTGATAACAAAAAATCCAAGATCAATACCTAAATTCGGATTCCAGTTTATGGCTAATATGTTCATTTTTATATAGAGTTAGTGTTTGAAAGTACAAAGTTATTTTTATCTTCTGACTTTCCGGATTAATATTGATTTTTATTTTTTTTCATCTCTTCTTTTGTGGGAACCGGATCATATCCTGAACCACCCCAAGGGTTACAACTTAATATTCTTTTAATCGATAACCAACCGCCCGTAAACAATCCGTGTGTTTTTAATGCCTCGATTGTATAGTGCGAACAACTTGGTGTATATCTGCAATTTGACCCCAACAAAGGAGAAATAACATATTGATAGAACTTCGTTAGCCATATAAAAGGTTCTGCGATTATCCTACCGATTTTTTGAAACATTTTTCCGATTGTTTTTAAGTTACAAAGATAGTTTTTTCTCCTGTTTTTCTCGAATCAGTTTTCGTTTTCCGTATTTTGAGGTGTATTGATTTCTTTGTCTTCGATTTTAAAATTCTTTTCTTTGAGTTGTTTCAATTTTTCGTTATTTTTCAGTTTTTCCAAACCGACCAAAATCACCGGAGATAAATCTTTTATAGGGTTGTATAGCGTGCTGTTGTCAAGGGTTTTTTGTTTGACCAACGGATAGATTTGATTGGCTTGATCAAACATCCAAAGTGCAAGACTCAACACAATCACTCGGATGCCGACAGACAGTGCGCCACCGGCAATTTTGTTCATAAATCCAAGTGCTACGGCATCTAAAAATTTATCTAAGATTTTACCTACAAAATGCATTAAGAGAAATACGATAACAAAAGTCAGAATATAGGCAATAATCAATAATTCCGATTTGTCTTTGTGCATGAAGTCAGCAATATAATCCAAGACCATATAGGAGAAATGAATGGCAGCATAGATTCCAATTACAATTGCCAGCAGAGAAATAATCATGTGTACAATTCCTTTTTTATAGCCGGAATAAAATGCCCAAACCAAAACGGCTGCAATGATAATATCAAAATAATTCATAATATGTGTTTTAATTTAAAATACGCTTGTCGACATCAAAAATACGCTTGTCGATATTCATAATAAAAAACTTTATTTACTTTTGTGGCACAATTTATAAAATAAAAATGAAATGAAAAGGAAAATAACCTTGTTGGTATTATCTGCAATGATGCTTGTCACTTCTTGCAAAAACAATCATAAAAAAGCAGATGGAAAATCAGGAGAAACCAAGTTGGTTCAAAAAGTTTTTTATGAGAAAGAGAAAAAGCATTTCAAGTCTGTCAAACAATTGACTTTTGGAGGCGATAATGCTGAAGCCTATTGGAGTTTTGATGACAAAAAATTGGTTTTTCAAGCTAGAAATCCAAGATGGAATGTATCTTGTGATCAGATTTTTGTGATGAATGCCGATCAGCCGCTTGACAGTGTAAAAATGCCTAAGATGTTAAGCACGGGCTTAGGGAGAACCACTTGCAGCTATTTTCTTCCGGGAGATTCTTTGATTATTTATTCATCGACACATTTGGCAGATAAAAACTGTCCTGCCGAACCTAAAAAGAAAAAAGGACATTATGTTTGGCCGGTTTATGACACCTACGATATTTTTGTAGCGGATTTGGAAGGAAATATTGTTAAACAATTAACAAATACTCCGGGCTATGATGCCGAACCAACCGTTTCTCCCGATGGAAAAAAAATAGTATTCACCTCCACGCGTAGTGGAGATTTGGAGTTATATACAATGAACATAGACGGAACAGATGTGAAGCAAATCACGCATGAGTTGGGTTATGATGGCGGAGCATTTTTTTCGCCGGACAGCAAGCAGTTGGTATTCCGTTCATCCAGACCTAAAACGCCGGAGGCTATCAAAAAATATAAAGATTTATTGGCGCAAGGTTTAGTGGAACCAACCGATATGGAAATTTATGTGGTCAATGCAGACGGAACCAATCTCAGACAAGTGACTCATTTGGGAGGAGCAAATTGGGCACCGTTTTTTCATCCGAGTGGTAAAAAAATTATCTTTTCCTCCAATCATAAGACAAAGTCCATACCTTTCAATCTATATATGATTAATGTGGATGGAACCGGACTGGAGCAAATCACCTACGATCAGATTTTTGATGCTTTCCCTATGTTTTCATATGACGGAAAAAAATTGATTTTCGGTTCCAACAGAAACAACAGAGGCACACACGACACCAACCTGTTTTTGGCAGAATGGCAAGATTGAGTTGAGTTTAATCATTGAAACAGATATTGTTTTTCAGCGTTCGGAATTTTTTTTCGGACGTTTTTTTAATTTTCGGTCGAAAAAAAAATATTAAAAAACTTTTTCCAGACTTTTCAGCGCTTTGAGTATATTTTCTCGTGGGGTAGCAATATTCATTCTGAAATATTTTTCACCGGTTTTCCCGAATGATATTCCGTCATTTAGCGCAATTTTTGCCTCGTTAATCAATTTGCTTTTAATGGTTTCGTGAGAAAGTCCGGTGTCCGAAAAATCCAGCCACATCAAAAATGTTCCCTCCGGTTTGTATGCGCGAATCAAAGGAATATGTTTGTTGATATAATCAACTGTAAAATTAATATTTGCAGACAGATATCGAAGGATTTGTTCCAGCCATTTTTCTCCGTTTTCATAAGCGGATTCAAAAGCAAGCGCACCAAAAATATTCCCCAAAAACAAGTGCATATCAGTAAGTTTTTTGGCATATTTTTGTTTATATGTTTCATTGGAAATTACCACAATAGATGTGCTCAATCCGGCAATATTAAAAGTTTTGCTGGGGGAGGTTATCGTAATGGTTCTTTGTGCAATCTCAGATGACAAAGAAGCTATGGGAATATAGCGATTTGGATCGAAAATAAAATCTGAATGAATATCGTCTGAAAGAATAATCAAATTGTTTTCAATAGCAATCCTTCCTAGTTTCTTCAACTCTTCTTTTGTCCATACACGCCCGACAGGATTATGCGGATTGGAAATGATAATCATTTTTGTTTGTGTATCGATAATTGAGTTCAAATGATCAAAATCCATATGATAGTTGCCGGATTCATCCGTTTTCAGAGGATTTTCCAGTAGCGTTCTTTCATTTCCTTTCACAACTTCAAAAAACGGATGATATACGGGTGTTTGAATAATTATTTTATCGTCTTTTTTGGTCAGTGCCAAAATAGAAATAGCCAAAGCGCTTACCACACCCGGACTGAAATCCAGCCAATTTTCTTGGAGTTGCCAGTTGTGTCTTTTTTTTACCCAATTCATAAAACTTTGATTGAAAGAAGCTTGCCGCATGCTATAACCCAAGATGGGGTGTTCCAGACGTTTTTTGATGGCATCTAAAATAAAGTCAGGGGTTGCAAAATCCATATCGGCAACCCATAGAGGTTGCAAATCTGATTTTCCAAAGAAAAAATTCATTTTGTCATATTTGATACTACCACTTCCTTCACGCCTGATGATTTCGTCAAAATTATATGCCATTTGATTTTTGAATTTTTAAAAAAGATGAACAAATGTAGTGAAAAAAGAAACAATAAAGAAGATGAATCATATTCAGATTTTCCTCCGAAACTTTCCCTAAAAAATTATAACTTTGCAACCTAAGAAAAACAAAGGAATATGTTTGATAGTTTAAGCTCAAAATTAGATAAGGCATTACACGTTCTTAAAGGACACGGGAGAATCACCGAGGTGAATGTGGCAGAAACCATGAAAGAAGTTCGACGTGCTTTGCTCGATGCCGATGTTAACTATAAAATTGCAAAAGATTTTACCAATCGTGTGAAAGAAAAAGCATTAGGTCAAAATGTGTTGACTTCTTTGCAACCCGGACAGCTGATGGTTAAGATTGTCAAGGACGAGCTAACCGAACTGATGGGAGGAGAAACCGTGGGAGTGAATCTGTCGGGAACGCCATCCGTGGTTTTAATGTCGGGATTACAAGGATCGGGAAAAACAACTTTTTCCGGAAAATTGGCAAACTGGCTGAAAACCAAAAAAACCAAGCAACCTTTGTTGGTGGCAGCTGATGTCTATAGACCTGCAGCAATTGACCAGTTGAAAGTGGTTGGTGAACAAATCGGTGTGGAGGTCTATACAGAGCCGGAAAATAAGAATCCGGTTGCCATTGCCCAAAATGCCATTGCCTACGCCAAAAAGAACGGAAAAAATGCGGTTATCATAGATACCGCCGGGCGTTTGGCGGTTGATGAACAAATGATGAATGAAATTGCAGCGATTCATAAAGCCGTGCAACCGCAAGAGACTCTATTTGTGGTTGATGCCATGACAGGGCAAGATGCGGTGAACACGGCAAAAGCTTTTAATGAGAGACTGGATTTTGAAGGAGTGATTTTGACCAAACTCGATGGGGATGCTCGCGGCGGGGCAGCCTTATCTATCAAATCTGTTGTGAACAAACCTATAAAATTCATAGGAACAGGAGAAAAGATGACCGATATGGATGTGTTCCATCCCGACCGTATGGCAGAACGGATTTTAGGTATGGGCGATGTGATTTCATTGGTGGAACGTGCACAAGAACAATTTGACGAGGAAGAAGCCAGAAAAATACAAAAGAAAATTGCTAAAAATCAGTTTGGCTTTGACGATTTTCTGAAACAAATTCAGCAAATTAAAAAAATGGGAAATGTCAAAGACTTGATGGGGATGATTCCCGGAATGAGCAAAGCCATGAAAGGTGTTGATATTGATGACGATGCTTTTAAAGGAATTGAATCCATTATTTTTTCGATGACGCCCAAAGAAAGAAGGAATCCGGCTATCATTAACGGCAGTAGAAAAAAGCGAATTGCAAAAGGTTCGGGAACAAATGTGCAAGAAGTGAATCAATTGCTGAAACAATTCAATCAGATGGCAAAGATGATGAAGATGATGCAAGGCGGAAAAGGCAAAGCCATGATGAATATGTTCAAAGGAATGAATTAAATCACATTTGTTTTTCAGGATAGGATAAACTTAAAAAAAATATAAAATGCCGATAATCATAGACGGAAAAAAAACCGCCCGAGACATCAGAAATGAAATCAAGCTTGAGGTAGAAAAAATCACATCTGAAGGAAAAAGAGCCCCTCACTTGGCAGCGATTCTTGTGGGAGAAGATCCTGCCAGCAGAACCTATGTAAACAGTAAAATAAAAGCTTGTCAGGAAATTGGTTTCAGCTCATCGTTATTGAAATTTGATGCTGATATTTCTGAGAAATTTTTACTTGATGAGATTGAAAAACTCAATCGGAATCCCGAGATAGACGGCTATATTGTTCAATTACCGTTGCCCGACCATATAGATGAGCATAAAGTGACCCTGAAAGTAGCTCCTGAAAAAGATGCCGATGGTTTTCATCCGATGAATTTAGGAAAAATGCTGATTGGACTTCCCACACTTTTGCCGGCGACTCCTTATGGCATTTTGGAGTTGATCAAACGATATGAAATTCCTACGGAGGGAAAACAGATTCTTGTCATTGGCAGGAGCCTTATTGTCGGGCGGCCACTTAGTATTTTGCTGAGTCAAAAAAGACAGGGAGGGAATGCAACTGTCACGGTGGCACACAGCAGAACAAAAAATATCAGAGACTTGACCGGACAAGCAGATATCGTCATTACGGCACTGGGGCAAGCGCATTTTCTTACAGCCGATATGGTCAAAGAAGGCGTTGTGATTATTGATGCCGGTATCAATAGTATAGAAGATGCTTCTCGAAAACGAGGCTATAGATTGGTCGGTGATGCAGATTTTGAAGCTGTCAGCCCGAAGGCTTCATATATCACACCTGTGCCCGGAGGAGTGGGGCCCATGACCATTGCCATGCTGCTAAAAAATACGCTGAAAGCTTATCAAGCCGATTTTTAAGAGCTTGTTTCAATCTTATTTTATACCCGAAAGTGGTTATTTTCTTACAGGCACTATTTTTTTGTATCCGAAAAGGTATAGTTATTATGAACAAGTATATGTCATTAAGTGAATTTGTCAGGATAAGAAGAAAGTTATTAAAGATGACATAACTGGAGATGTCTGAGAAATAGGGTGTGGAAATAAGATTTGGAGAGGGGTAAAAAAAAACTTTAAGAATGGATAAAGTGAATCAGGTTTTGGATTTATTCGGATATAATTTAACTCCTGTAAAATCAAGTAGTATAGATTCTGATGAAAAAAGCTAGGACTTACACGCACAATAATGGGCGGAGGCTTTGATTGAAGATAATGATAGTTATCATTTCAATTATGAAAAAAAATATTTGGAAGATAAACAAGCCGAACCAATTAGTTTGACGCTTCCTTTGCGTTCGGATGAGTATTTCAGCAGG
>CAZAXU010000017.1:23256-45030 GCA_964489245.1 uncultured Flavobacteriaceae bacterium | reverse complement strand
TAAAATTATTTTTAATTCTTTCTCTGTCTTCAATCTCCTTTTTTGATTTGTGGTAGAGCTCAATCAACACGATTTTATTTTCTCTTTCAAAATATGCATATATTAACCTAAATCCGGTATAACTCCTTTTCCTTTAAAACTCCTACTTGCAATTTTCTTGACTTTGATAACACAAGTCTTAATTCTCGGATTATCTATTCTAAAACTGAATGAATGCCTTTCTTTTGGATTCACTTGCAAGACTTTCTTTAACACTTTCATATCATCTGTGAGCGTTCTATACTTTTTAGAAAGTCTTTTCAAATCTTTCACATATTCTTACAATCCGTTATATCCGCATTCCTGTCCTTCAGATTAGCCTGTTATCCTGAAAATAGCATAAGCTAAAAATAGCTATCCTGAATTCCAACGAAAATAAAGTTTTATAAATCGAAGATTTTTCTAAAAATATATTTTTTGGCTATAACAATTCTACTCCTGTTCCGGGAATATCGGGAAGAAACATTTTTCCGTTTTCAATTTGTAATCCTTTGGCTATATCTTTTTTGAGCAAAACGGCTCCGTCCAAATCAGCATAATCACACAGAGGAAGCAGCTGTGCTGCTGCACTGATTCCCACAGACGACTCCGTCATGCAACCAATCATGGTTTTGATACCTAAACGTCTCCCTTCTTCCAACATTCTTTTTCCCGGTGTGATGCCGCCGGCTTTCACCAATTTTACATTAATGCCGTCAAAATAATCTGCACAAATTTTTACATCTGTTTCCGTTCTGACGGATTCATCTGCCATAATCGGAAGATAAGAGTTTCGCTTGACGTATTTCATGGCTTCATATTGGTCATAAGGCAAAGGCTGCTCTATAAACTCAACCCCCAAATCTTTTAATATCCTACTGTTTTTTACGGTTTGCTCAGGTGTCCAAGCTGTATTGGCATCTACCCGAAAAGGGCTGTTTGTGATATTTCTTAAAGATTTGATAATTTCAATATCATGTGCTGTGCCTAATTTGATTTTATATACAGGCCAAGGTTTTTCCTGCATCTTTTCTTTCATAATATCAATTGCATCTATGGCAATGGTATACGTGGTTAACGGTAAATTTGAAATATCATAATTCCATAATTTCCATAAAGGTTTTCCTTGCAATTTTCCGTATAAATCATGAGCGGCTTCATCTATTGCCGCCATTAAAAATCTAAAATTTTTTAAATTCGGATAGAGAAAATTATCCCAAAAATCTTCCGGTGTTGTGAAATCATAAGTTTCGATATCCGGTTTAAGCTCATCCAAACGTGCTTGCATATTTTCCAGTGAAAAGCCATAATATCTGTTTTGTGTAGCTTCTCCATAACCTGTTTTGCCGTCTTGTTTCAATTCCACGATAAAAGTTTCCTGAAAACTATGCACCGAACGAGAAATTCCGAAAGGATGCTCCAATTCCAAATTATAATGATGAGATTTAAGTTTCATTTTGCCGTATTCTTTATCGATTTGAGCTGAATTTTTTCCAAATATAAAATTGTATTAGGTCCTTCCATAAACAATAAGTCCAAGATACTTAAATTCGGCATAAAGTCAAATCTGTCATCAAACATTTGTTTGTATGCAGGAAAATCTGCTTTGATTGCTTTTTTTGCATTGTTCAAAAATCTAAAATCCTTTGTATCTGCATATCCGTCTTGAAATGATTCTGTTCTATCATATTGAAGATCAACATCTAGCAAATCACAGATTGTTTCTATTGTTTTAAGATTCAAATCCAGCAAAAATTGCTCTTTTTGGTGAAATATAGGATACAAATCATCTTCATAGAATTCAAAATAAGGCGAGGTTCTGTAGGCGGTTTCCAGGCTTCTCCAATGCAATTTCTGCCAATCAAAGTCGTATGAAATTCTGACATCTTTATAAGTTTGCTTAACATTTTTTTTTGTATGCTTCACCTGAACAGACAGCATTTGTTTTCCGTTGGCACTATGAATATAAGCTCTGCTTTTATAGGTTTGCTTGTCGTAGAAATCCACTGTTTCAAACAAAACGGCATTTGATTGCAATATAACCGCATAGCTGAGAATACTTGGAAAATAAGTGGGGTGAATCAAACTTTTCATCAAGAATTCTTTTTCTTCTTTCTCCAAAAACTCATTCCAAAATTATAAACCACCAACAAAACGATAAACGGAATCAGATAAGAAACCCTTTTTCCTTCACCGCTTACTGTTGTAAAGACTCGATTCCAACGAATATTTGCAGGAAATGATTTATTTGCATCCAAACTCATGAAGATAAACACAGGTTTTCCAACAATGTGATCTTCAGGGACATATCCCCAAAAACGAGAATCTTCAGATTGTGAGCGATTGTCTCCCATCATAAAATAGTAATTTTGCTGAACGGTATATTCCTCAACGGGTTTTCCATCGACAAAAACTTGCTCTCCTTGAAGTCTTACCCGATGGTTTTTCAATTGGTGTCGGGCATCATGTTCGTCATAAGTTTCAATGATTTTTTTATAAAACAGATAATTATCTTTACTCAGTTTCAAAACATCTCCCTTCTTAGGAATATAGATAGGTCCGAAATTATTAATCGTCCATTCTTTTTTACCGCCGAACATCTTTCTTTCCACAGGCGTATAAAGAAAAAGACTATCTACATTAGACATTTTTTTGATGAGCTGATATTTTTCATCCGTAAGATTCATAATATAGTTTCCTAGAACTCTCGTTGGATATATCTCTTTGATATCGTAATTGTTAGCTATCCTTGATAAAGTGGTTCTTGAAAAATCTTGTTCCGGTTTTGTCTTAACAACATACAAGTGCTGAATATGAGTTCTGTCGGGATATGATACCTGCTTATCATTGATAAACAACAGTCCGTTTTTAATTTCTAATTTATCTCCGGGAATTCCCACGCAACGTTTCACATAATGTGATTTTTTATCAATGGGTTTATATTGCGCAATATCTTTGTGAAAAAATCGCTTAACCGTATCGGCAGGCCAATTGAAAACAACAATATCGTTATTTTTTATCTTTTGAAATCCCGGAAATCTAAAGTAAGGTAATTGCGGTGTTTTTAAATAGGAACGAACGCCTGCAAGCGGAATGGTATCATGAACCATGGGCATTGAAATGGTTGTGACAGGAGTTCTGGCACCATAGTGCATCTTGCTCACAAATAAATAGTCTCCAATCAGCAATGATTTCTCCAGAGATGCCGTTGGAATGGTGTAAGGCTGAATGGAATAAGTGTGCACAATGGATGCGGCAATAATGGCAAAAACCAATGAACCCAACAAAGTGTCTTCTTTGTCGTGTTCCGGATGATATTCGAGTTTACCTATCTCTGCATAATTAATATAGGCTACGTATAAACCCAGAGTAAAAATGGCAAGCAAAATATCTTTTGTTTCTTCTTTGCCGAAAACTTTAAGCAATTGCACCCAAAGCACGGGAATCATCAACAAATTGACGATAGGAATATAAAGAAAGATCATCCACCACTTCGGACGGTTAATCACCTTCATTGCTTCAAACATATTGAGAAAAGGCACAAATGCTTTCCATGGTTCTATTCCCGCTTTTCTATAGTATTTCCAAGTTGCCAGCCCGTGTATGACATTCATCACCAAGAAAAAGATAATCCACTGTATTATTGTCATAATTAATTATTTTTTGGTCAAAAGTATGCTTTTCATCAAACGAATTACTTATTTTTAACTTCACTTTAATATTTCTATATTTAGTTTCAATCCGAAAGCCGTACTGTTTTGCATCGGAATTTGTGTCGGTTCAAGACTGAGATTATCATCTGCATTCCATTGCTTGAGATGTGCGCTCACATTGGCTTCAACAATATTGAGAATATAAAGAAAGACCGTTGCCATAACAGATAAATCTCGATTTCTCTTATAGAATTTCTGTGCTTGAATCAATACGTCAGAAGTATATTGTGGAAATTCATCAGGCAACCCCTGCTTTCTGTTGAAATAGGCTGTTCTGTATCTCAAATAATTATCATTATTTTTTGCATAAAAATATACTCCTGCGCCAATTGCTCCATAGACAATGGGAATTTTCCAATATTGTTTGTTATAAGCTTGCCCTAATCCCGGAAGAATAGCTGAGTAAAAAGCCGCTTTTGCAGGCGCATTCAAGTTTATGCCGTCTTTCTTAATTTTTAAATCTCCTTGAATATGCAAAGAATCTTTGGCAACAGCAGGGATGCTGTCGTGCTGTGCATAAATAGGCTCTGCAAACAATAGAAAAATGACCGATATGAAGCTGATTGCTTTTATTTCAAAAAGTTTTTAATTTTTTCCAAGTCGTTTTCTGAGGAAAAAGGAATGGATATTTTTCCGCTCCCCTTATCGTTTATTGAGATTTTTACTTTCTTTCCCAATTTTTCGCTGAGTTCTTTTTCAGATTTCTTGATGAACTCCGGAATTGTTTTTTTCTTGGGTGCAAGACTCAATATTTTGCCTTCTCTGAATTGCTTGACCAAATCTTCCGTTTGGCGAACAGAAAGATTGTTTTTAATGATTCTTTCATAGAATTGCAACTGTATTTTTTGGTCGGTAATATTGATTAGAGCTCTTCCGTGTCCCATTGAGATAAAGCCGTCTCTCATTCCGGTTTGAACAATAGGATCTAATTTCAATAAACGAAGATAATTGGTGATTGTAGAACGCTTCTTGCCCACTCTTTTGCTCATTTCATCTTGTGTAAGTTCCAATTCATCAATCATGCGCTGAAAAGAAAGTGAGATTTCAATCGGATCCAAATCTTGCCGTTGAATATTTTCAACCAAAGCCATTTCCAACATTTCTTGGTCATTTGCCAGACGGACATAAGCCGGTATGGTTTCTTTTTTCGCCAATTTTGAAGCTCTCAAACGCCTTTCTCCCGAAATCAGATCAAATTTGTTCTCGTCGTTTTTTCTAACCGTAATGGGCTGTATAACACCTAATTGCTCGATAGATCTCGCCAATTCTTCTATGGTTTCTTGGTCAAATTGTGTTCTGGGTTGGTGCGGATTTGTAACAATTGCATCCAGCGGAATTTCTATAATGGTTCCGATAACGGATTTTGCTCCTTTGTCTGCTGCTGTTTTGATTTCATCACTACCCAAAATAGCCGATAATCCCCTGCCGAGTCTTTGTTTTTTTGTTGCTTTTGCCATAGTCAAAATATTATTCTTTTTCTTGAACTTTATTCTTACGAATCAACTCATCCGCCAAATTCAAATAGTTCACCGCTCCTTTGCTCGTTGCATCATAATCCAGAATACTTTCTCCAAAACTGGGCGCTTCACTAAGCCTGACATTTCGCTGGATTATCGTATCGAAAACCATATCGTTAAAATGCTTTTTGACTTCGTCAACCACCTGATTGGAAAGTTTTAATCTGGAATCATACATCGTGAGCAAAAGCCCTTCAATATTCAAATTGTTATTGTGTATTTTCTGAACATTTTTCACTGTGTTCAGTAATTTTCCCAAGCCTTCCAGAGCAAAATATTCGCATTGAATGGGAATGATGACAGAATCTGCAGCCGTCAAGGCATTCAGCGTAATCAATCCTAAAGAAGGAGCACAATCAATAATCACATAATCATAATTATCTTTGATTTTCTTAATGGCTTTTTTCAGCATAAACTCACGCTGTGGCTTATCCACCAACTCGATTTCTACGCCAACCAAATCTATATGCGACGGAATCAAATCCAAATTAGGGCTGTTTGTTTTAATGATTGTGTCCTTTGCTTGAGCTTGGTGCTCCAAAAGCTCATAGGTTCCTAAAGGTGCTTCTTCGATATTTATTCCCAATCCTGATGAAGCATTGGCTTGAGGATCTGCGTCAATCAATAAAACTTTCTTTTCCAACACGCCCAAAGCTGCGGCTAAATTCACCGAAGTGGTTGTTTTTCCTACTCCTCCCTTTTGATTTGCTACTGCAATAACTTTTCCCATTTGTGTCTATGAAATTTGAAGCGTAAAAATACGATTTTTTTTCGAATGCTTAAATTCGCAGTTGTCAAAAAATTAAAAAAAAATAATCGCAAGAAAACTTGACACTTCTTTCGGGTAAGAAACTGAAATAATCAAATAAAAATTGTCTTTAAATCAACTTTTATATTTCAATCTTTCCGCCTAAAATTTTAAAAAACTCACGAATCAAATCGGCATGTCCGGGCCAAGCCGGTGAGGTAACCAGATTTCCATCGACAAAAGCAGCATCCATAGCAATATTTTGATATTCCCCGCCTGCCAGAGTAATTTCAGGAGAAACAGCAGGATATCCTGTCAGTTTTCGCCCGCTGACAACACCCGCTGCTGTCAAAACCTGCATGCCGTGACAAACCGCTGCAACCGGCTTATTATAGTCAAAAAAATGCCTTGTGATTTCCAACACTTTCGGATTCAATCTGATATACTCAGGTGCTCTTCCCCCAACGATAAAAAGTCCGGCATAATTGCCGGGAATCGCATCGTCAAAAGAATAATTCAAAGTGAAATTATGACCCGATTTTTCCAAATAAGTTTGGTCTCCTTCAAAGTCATGTATCGCTGTTTTCACTTGTTCTCCCGCTTTTTTATCCGGACAAACGGCATGAACTTCAAAACCCAACATTTGCAACATTTGAAAAGGAACCATAGTTTCATAGTCCTCGGCAAAATCTCCCGTAAATAACAATATTTTTTTCATTTGTTTATGTTTTATAATTTATTGATATTCAATTGATTAAAAAAATATATAGTGTCTTGAAAAGTACAGATAAGCCCCACGGAATCATTCCCCGCAAATCACCCAAACTCCCTAAGACCTAATCTTTATCGAAATTATTTCGTGATAGTAAATTTCTAAGGCTACTCTCTCACAATTTAATGAAAAATATTGAAAATAAAGATGTTATTCGATTTATTTTCTGTTTTTAAAATAATTCAAATATATGCTTTGCATTTTGCACGCCAAACAATAATCAAAAATCAAGTCTACTGAAATAGCGGTTAAAAAGAATACGGTAAATATCTTTGCCAAAATTATGTATCCCAATAAATAGGAGATACTTATCAATATGCTGAACAGCAAGCCTACTTGAGCGGCAATCTTTTTTGCACCTGCATTAATCATCACAGGTTTTAATGTGGAAATATGCAACATTCTCTTTAGACTAAAGCATAAGGGACTATATTTTATTCCGATGAAAACTCTAATTATAAAATCTGCCGTAATCAAATATATTCCTATCTTACATTTTAGGAACAAAGATAAAATCAAAACCAACAAAACAACACTGCTGTATAATTTTACTAAATGCTTATCTACTTGGGTGTATGAAATCGGACAAGCTTCTATTTTTGTATTTTTCATTTGTATTTTTTTTATTTGTAATATTTGTTACAAAAGTAATTCTATTTTTTATACCGACATATAATTTTTTTATCTTTGTGCATATTTTAACATGGATGAAAGAAGAACAAGTTATTTTGGTCGATAAAAAAGACAATCCCATAGGTTTGATGCACAAAATGGAAGCACATGAAAAAGCCTTGCTTCATAGAGCTTTTTCTGTTTTTATTTTTAACACAAAAGGAGAATTATTGTTGCAGCGGCGCGCTGCAACAAAATATCATTCACCCAAACTTTGGACCAACACGGTTTGTAGTCATCAACGCCAAAATGAAGAAAATATTGAAGCAGGAGAACGACGGCTTCAAGAAGAAATGGGAATGACGACAGAACTCAGAGAAATTTTTCATTTTATCTACAAGGCTGCTTTTGATAACGGGCTGACGGAGCATGAATTAGACCATGTAATGATTGGTTTTTCCAACAGTAATCCCAAACCGAATCCCGACGAAGTGATGGGCTATAAATGGGAAAAGCTCAATACTATTCAAAAAGACATACAACAACATCCTGAACAATATACCGAGTGGTTCAAAGTCATTTTTGCAAATTCTTATGACAAGCTGAAAGAAGCTTTAGAAATAAGAATGCTACAATATCCTCTATTTTTCAAACCTATCTTTAAGAAAAAACCTTGGGGAGGAAACAAACTTAATCAAATTTTGAACAAAAAGACAAAGGAGCAACATGTTGGTGAAAGTTGGGAAATATCAGCCATTCAAAGCAATTATTCAAAAGTCTCCGGTGGTTATTTTGCCAATTGGGATTTGGAAAAACTGGTCGATACTTACAAAGAAAGATTTGTAGGAAAAAATATTTATAAAAAGTTCGGTAGTAACTTTCCTTTATTGATTAAATTTATCGATGCCGCAGATGATTTATCCGTTCAGGTTCATCCAAATGACAAAATAGCGAAAGAAATACATCAAAGTTTTGGAAAAAACGAATTATGGCACATTGTTCAAGCCAACCAAAATGCCATACTATATCTAGGTTTCAAAAAAGGGACAGACAAAAATGATTATCTCCGTCATCTTGAGCACGGAACTTTAGAACAAATTCTCAATCAAATCCCTGTCAAAACCGGAGACACTTATTATATTCCCGCCGGAACGGTTCATGCTATAGGAAAAGGGATTCTACTTGCAGAAATTCAACAAACTTCAGATGTTACTTATCGGATTTTTGACTGGAACAGGCTCGGATTAAACGGTAAATCAAGAGAATTGCACACTGAACTCGCTCTAAAAGCCATCCGATTTGATGCAAAGCCGGAAAAAAAATCGGTTTCTGACATTGAAACACCCTATTTCAAAATCAAAAAAAGAATTTTAACATCAAATCTTGAAATTGATTTATCAAAAAGAGATAGTTTTGTCATCTTTATGAATGTTAGCAATGGGTTTTTTGAAATCAACGACAGAAAAATTCATAAGGGAAAAACAGTGCTTCTTCCGGCAACAGCAACCAAAGTGAAGATAAAGACAATTCAAAAAGGAGAATTATTGGAAATATATTTATAAAATCGCATCAGACCAACTAGACGAAATGAATAAGACAAACAAAAAAACCGTAGTCGTAGGGCTCTCAGGCGGGGTAGATTCAAGTGTTGCCGCCAAAATATTAGTGGATGAAGGCTATCGGGTGATTGGCGCCTTCATGCTCAATTGGGATGATACGCGCTATACGATCACTGACGAAATGCAATGGATTAAAGATAGTGAAGATGCCAAAAAGGTTGCCGAAAAGTTGAATATTCCCTTTTATATTTTTGATTTTAAAGACAAATATTTCAAACGTGTTGTGGATTATATGTTTCGTGAATATGAAGCGGGTCGCACGCCTAATCCCGATATTTTATGCAATCGAGAAATTAAATTTGATTTGTTCTGGGAAGAAGCCAAAAAATATGGTGCCGATTTTGTTGCCACCGGACACTATGCCAGAAAAGGAAAAGTCACGAAAAACGAAAAAATCTATTATCGTTTGCTTGCCGGTGTTGACATTAAAAAAGACCAATCCTATTTTTTGGCACAACTCAATCAAGAGCAGCTCAAGAATGCCTTGTTTCCCATAGGAGAATTGGAAAAATCTAAAGTTAGAAAAATTGCAAAAGAAGCTGATTTTGTCACGGCAGAAAAAAGAGACAGTCAAGGTTTATGCTTTGTAGGAAAAGTAAACCTCCCCGATTTTCTCCGCCAACAACTGGCTCCTAAAGAAGGCAACATAATTGTTATTCCAAAAGAATTTTATAATGATTTTCAAAAACCTAAAAACTTTGAAAACGAAAGGAATCGCTTAGAATTCTTAGGTAAAAAATATATCTATAAGCCTGAAGACGGAAAAGTTATAGGAAAACATCAAGGGGCTCACTATTTTACCAAAGGTCAAAGAAAAGGATTGAATATCGGCGGATTTAAAGAACGAACTTTTGTCATTGACACCGATGTCAAAAATAATATTGTCTATATCGGAGAACATTATACGCATCCCGGGTTATATCGCCAAGCGCTTTATGTTAAAAACGATGAATTGCATTGGGTACGTCCCGACTTGAAACTCCAAAGTGGAGAAACCATGGATGTGATGATCAGATACAGACATCTACAACCGCTTCGTCGTGGGAAGCTCCATCAATTTGAAGATGTTTTATATGTTGAATTTTTTGAACCCCAACAAGCCATTGCCGAGGGGCAATTTGTGGCTTGGTATATAGATGACGAGCTAATCGGATCAGGTGTCATAAACTAACTAAATAATAAACATCGTGAATAGAATTACAGATTTATATAACATAAAATATCCCATTATCCAAGGTGGTATGATTTGGGTCAGCGGATGGCGTTTGGCAAGTGCCGTGAGTAATGCCGGAGGATTAGGACTCATCGGTGCCGGATCCATGTATCCTGATATATTGAGAGAACATATCAGAAAAGCCAAACAAGCCACAGACAAACCTTTTGGAGTCAATGTGCCTTTGCTCTATGCCGATTTGGAAGAAATCATGAAAATTATTATAGATGAAGATGTGAAAATTGTATTCACTTCTGCCGGAAATCCAAAGAAATGGACTTCTTTTTTGCAAGACAAAGATGTCATTGTCACACATGTGGTCAGCAGTGTGAAATTTGCTAAAAAAGCTCAAGATGCCGGAGTAAACGCCATTGTTGCCGAGGGCTTCGAAGCCGGAGGGCATAACGGACGCGAAGAAACAACCACTTTCACACTCATTCCGGCAACACGCAAAGAAATCAAAATCCCTCTGATTGCAGCCGGAGGAATTGCGACAGGGAGACAAATGCTTGCTGCCATGCAAATTGGTGCCGAGGCTGTTCAAATGGGTAGCCGCTTTGTTGCTTGCAAAGAATCATCCGCACATGAAAATTTTAAAAAAGCCGTTCTGGAGGTCAGTGACGGAGACACTGCGCTTACGCTAAAAGAATTTGCTCCGGTCAGATTGATTAAAAATAAATTCTATGAAAAACTTCAAGCCTTATATCAAACCTGCCCGAGCGACGAAGAACTTTTAGAACTTCTGGGACGAGCAAGAGCAAAATTAGGCATGTTTGAAGGAGACTTGGACGAAGGAGAGCTTGAAATCGGGCAGATTGCATCGATTATCGATGAGGTGAAAACTGCAGAAAATATCATCAAAGATATTATGAATGAATATATTTCTGCCAAAAATGAAATAAAATCAGATTCAAAGTATAATTTTTAATATCTTTACGCTCAATTAAAAACAAATTTAGTTATGGCTAACAGCGTTAAAGAATTTAAAAAAGAAATCAAATATATTTTGGGAGAAATCATTGATGAAGCCACTTTCAAAAAATTGATTAATCCTAAAATTAAAGATGATAAGATTGCTGCAATCATTGAAGAAGCTATTGTTTCTCACGATGAACTGCTCGATAAAGTCAATGCCGGAAAAAAAGCGGATAACCAAAAAAAATATTTCAAAGAACTCTATGCTGAATTTGAGCAATCTGCCAAAGCTTTGGTAGATAAACTCAACGCAATAAAATAGTCTCAATTCTTAGTGATTTTATGAGATTTTTATCTTTTAAAAAACCTCGGGAAATATTGTTTTACAGTTATTCTTCGGAACATCACTTTTTGTTCATGTCTTTTTTTTTACGGCTTTTGCATTCCCACTCCCATTGAGCTAATGGAAAGGATTTTTTTCTGAAAGAATAATGCCACCACTCCGATTTAATGGGTTCAAATCCGTATTGTTGCATAATACTTTTCAACAAAATTCTGTTTTTCAATATTTTTTCCGGAAAATTGGTATAAGAATGATAAGCTTCTTTTCCAAAATAGTCAAAGTTTGTTCCCATATCGAGTTCATTCCCTGCAGAATCAACAATAGTAAGGTCAACTGCAACGCCCCTATTGTGCATAGAACCCTTTCTCGGGTTGGCAACATAGCTTGGATTGGGCATGATTTTCCATAGTTCTTGCTGAACTTTTCCGGGTCTATAGCAATCAAACAGTTTCAATCGCATGTCTTTTTGGAGTAATTTTTTTTGAATTTTTAACAACAAAAATGCCACTTCTTTCCTAAGAAAACACTTACCGCAAGAATACATTTTCTTATGCACAAAATTGTTGGTTGTTGCATACCTGATATCATAAACAAAAGTACTATCCAACGTCTTAAGTTCGACCCAGCCAACATGCTCTGCTTTCTTTATATGGTCTTTATTTTCCGCGGCTTCTACAGAATTTTTTAAAGTATCCGGCACAACGAGATTTTTCTTCTGCTCTACTTTGTTTTTGCAAGAAAAGATTAAAAATAAGACCAGTATAAAATGGAATAAAAATTTCACTTTAAGGCACTTTTTTGATGCTGTCTGTTTCCAAATAAATATGTTTTACGTCAGGATTGATTTTAACAATTCTGTTTTTTATTTCATCAATCAAAGGTTCTATTTCCGCAATGGTCAGGCGATCCTTAAAATTAATATTGGCTCCAAGCATAATATCTTTAGGTCCCATATGCATGGTTTTTATATTACCAAAATATTCTATTTGCTCATAATCGGAAAGAATGTCAACCACTTCCTGAATATCTTCGTCAGTTGCAGCTTCTCCTAGTAGTAGATGTTTGGTTTCTTTTGCCATGAAGAATGCCACATAACTCAGCAACAGCCCAATCAAAATTGAAGAAATGGCATCAAAAACCAAATCATTATACGCATACATTAATGTCACCCCAATCAAAGCAATAGTTAGACCAAGTACGGCAGCTGCATTCTCCACAATCACGGCAATAGATGCAGCGTCTTTACTTTCTGCCATCGCAGAGATAAATCCTTTTGGATGAACTTTCCTAAATTCTTTCCATGCCACCCATAAGCTAATTCCTTCAAAGACAATGGCTCCCAACAAAACACCATAATTCCACCACATCATACCTCTATCCGGAGTTCCTTCATGTTCAAGCAGATGTTTGATACCCTCATAAAGTGCCACACCTCCTCCTAAAGCAAAAATAAAAATAGCAACCACAAAACTCCAAAAATAGATTTCCTTTCCGTAGCCAAACGGATGTTGCTTGTCCGGTTTCACTTTACTTTTCTTGATTCCGAAGAGAAGTAATAATCCGTTTGTTGTATCAATTACCGAATGAATCCCCTCGGATAGCATTGCTGAACTTCCCGTAAAGAATGACGCTATAAATTTTAAAACCGCAATCAATAAATTTGCTGCTATCGATGCGAAAATTACTAATTTTGAACCACCTGCTGCCATAGTCTTTTATTTTTTGTAAAAATACACACTTTTTTTAAAAGCAATAACTTTGCATGTCTTTGCGTTCTTGTTACTGAGTTTACTTAAAAAACAATATTTATAAAATTTAATATCGTGAAAAAAATCATCCTAATATTACTTGTCTTCGGCTCCCTCAGTCTTTTTGCACAAAACGATGACCAACTGATAGATTTTGGCGTGACTGCCGGACTCAATTATAATTCAAACGGCATACTGAATATCACAGAAGGATTGAACAATGCATCCAATGAAATCAGTAGCGAGAAACGAACCGGATTTCATGCGGGAATTTATCTCAGAGCAAAGTTGGGAGGCATCTATGTCAGACCTGAATTGGTCTATACGCACACAAAAAGCGGCTATGGCCCAGATACTTTTTATCAATCAAAATTGGAAATGCCTGTTCTTATCGGTTTTAATATTATCAAACCCTTGAGTTTTTTTGCAGGACCTTCTTTTCAATATGCCTTTAAAAACGGCTTTAGTGATTTTGATTCTGACGAATTCAAAATGGATAAAGATATCGCAGTAAATGCACAATTCGGTCTCGCCCTGCAACTCGGACAAAGTCTCCGGCTGGATGCAAAATATGAAACAGGAGTCTATGACAACTTGGCTTCTTTCAAAAATAGCAAGCCTTTAGATGGAATTACCTATGTGGTTAATACCAAGCCTAATCAATTAATTTTAAGTATTTCATTCAAATTGAACTGATATTTTTATGAAGGTTGATCACAATTGTAATCAATTGAAAATCAAAAATAGAATTAAACATCTTTTGTATGCTATAAAACTTAAGTTTTTTCTTTCATCTCTATCAGATTATTTTGTATTTTTACAGTCTGTAAATTAACGACTGCCATGGAAGAAAAATATTCAAAAGCACTCAAAAAAATTATTCTCAAGAGTAGAGATATAGCCTACAAGAACGGGAATAGACATGTTGGAACAGAACACTTGGTTTATTCCATTCTGACGGATGAAGATTATGGCGAGAACAAAATTTTGCAAATTCTAAATGAAGAATATGATGTTCCTTTAGACAGAATCGTTCTTAAAATAAAGCAATTGATTCCGGCAAAAGCATCTGCCAATCTTACCAATCAAGATAAATCGATTATCACATTAACCCATCAAGCCTCCAATGCCTTGAAAAGGTCTTATCTTTTATCAAAAACTTTTAAAGACAACGAAATTGGTTCGGCTCACTTATTTTTGAGCATTTTATACAATGACGATGATCCTGTCAGCAGGCTGTTTTCCAATTATAAAATTGAATATGCCGAAATCAAAAATCTATATGTTTCACTCTATAAAGATGCTGATTTTATCCAGGACGAAACTCAATTTGACCTCCCCACTTCAGAGCAAGAATCTTTTGGTGACGACATTGGTGGAGGCGGAAAACCGGAAATGCCAAAACGCAAAACAAAAAAATCAAAAACACCTGTTTTAGACAATTTTGGAAGAGATTTAACCAATTTGGCAAAAGAAGGAAAATTGGATCCGGTCGTTGGACGCCAAAAAGAGATAGAGAGAGTTTCTCAAATTTTGAGTAGAAGAAAAAAGAATAATCCTATTTTGATTGGAGAACCGGGTGTTGGCAAGTCTGCCATTGTTGAAGGACTTGCATTGAGAATTGTTCAAAAAAAGGTTTCTCGTGTGCTCTTTGACAAGCGTGTTATCGCTTTAGATTTGGCAAGCTTGGTGGCAGGGACAAAATACAGAGGACAATTTGAAGAAAGAATGAAAGCTTTGATGGATGAGCTCGAAAAAAATAGAGATGTTATCTTGTTTATTGATGAAATTCACACCATTGTAGGCGCCGGAGGTGCACAAGGTTCATTAGATGCTTCAAATATGATTAAACCGGCTTTAGCACGCGGAGAAATCCAAACAATCGGAGCCACAACCTTAGATGAATATCGTCAATATATTGAAAAGGACGGTGCTTTGGCACGAAGATTCCAAATGATATTGGTAGAGCCTACCAGCGTTGAGGAAACCATTCAAATTTTACACAATATCAAAGATAAGTATGAAGACCATCACAATGTCTTTTTCACTGATGAAGCCATCGAAGCCGCCGTTAAACTGACCAACAGATATATGACTGACAGAAATCTTCCGGATAAAGCCATTGATGCAATAGACGAGGCAGCCTCCAGAGTTCACATCAACAATATTGTTGTTCCGGAATATGTTTTGGCACTAGAGAAAAAACTGGAAGATGTTAAAAAGAAAAAGATCGAAGCGGTTGAGTCGCAGCAATTTGAATTGGCTGCCAATTTCAGAGATGACGAGAAGCATATTGAAAGCGAACTTTTGAAAATGCAAGAAAAATGGGCTAATGAGATTAAAGATCTAAGACATAAAGTTGATGCTGAACAAGTCGCCGATGTGGTTTCCATGATGACCGGAATACCGGTGAACAGAATTGCACAGGCAGAAAGTTCAAAATTAAAAAAACTAGACAGCATTATCAAGTCTAAAATTATAGGTCAAGATGGAGCCGTTGAAAAAATTGTTAAAGCCATTCAAAGAAACAGATTAGGACTCAAGGACCCCAACAAACCTATAGGTTCTTTCATTTTCTTAGGGCAAACAGGCGTTGGAAAAACACATTTAGCCAAAGTGCTTGCCAAAGAACTTTTTGACAATACCGATGCACTAATCAGGCTTGATATGAGCGAGTATATGGAAAAATTTGCTCTTTCCAGACTCATCGGTGCTCCTCCCGGATATGTAGGATATGAAGAAGGTGGACAACTTACCGAAAAAGTGAGACGTAGGCCTTATTCTGTGGTTTTATTTGATGAAATTGAAAAAGCACACCCCGACATTTTCAACATGTTGTTGCAAATATTAGACGAAGGTTTTATCACAGACAGTTTGGGCAGAAAAATTGACTTTAGAAACACTGTTGTTATCTTAACCTCGAATATTGGTGCACGTCAATTGAAAGATTTCGGACAAGGTGTTGGTTTCGGAACAGCAGCAAAAGTATCACAAGCGGACGAACACTCTAAAGGAGTGATTGAAAAAGCACTAAAGAAGACATTTGCCCCCGAATTCTTGAACAGAATTGATGATATTATCATGTTCAATTCGCTTGAAAAAGAACATATTCATAAAATTATCGATATTGAACTGGGCAAAGTTTATAAAAGAATTGAAGAACTCGGATATCATTTCAGTATGACCAATAAAGCGAAAGACTATATTGCAGAAAAGGGTTATGATAAACAGTATGGCGCAAGACCGCTGAAACGAGCTATCCAAAAATATGTTGAAGACTTGCTTGCAGAAGAGATTCTGGATGCACACATTGAAGAGGATGACACTGTCTTGATGGATTACAACAAAAAAGATGACAAATTATTCTTCAAAATCAAGCATCCTAAAAAGAGTAAAAATAAAGGGGTTCAGGATAATGAAAAAACAGAATAATTAAGGGCCCCGTAGTTCAATGGATAGAATAGTTGTTTCCTAAACAATAGATCCAAGTTCGATTCTTGGCGGGGCTACTTAAATATTGTTATCGAGTATAAATCTTTGATTAATTATAAAAAAACACCCGGTTTATAAAAAATCAGGTGTTTTCAATTATTTGCCTATCATAAATTTAATGCATCTTTCTTCTTTTTCGTTCTTCATTGAGCAATCTCAACTCTCTGTTGGTTTGCCCCGCAACAGAAGTATTCTCTTCTGCACGACGAATCAGATAGGGCATCACATCTTTAACCGGTCCAAAAGGTAAATATTTACTTGTATTGTAACCCGCCTTTGCCAAGTTGAATGTGATGTGGTCACTCATTCCCAATAATTGACCAAACCAAACTCTTTGGTCATTTTTTTTCAATCCGTGTTTCTCAATCAGCTCCATCAAATAATAAGTGCTTTCTTCATTATGTGTGCCTGAATAGATTGCCATATCATCAATATTCTCTAACATGTAAGCTTGCGTATCGTCATAATTTTTATCCGTCAACTCTTTAGTTTTGCAAATAGGATCAGGATAGCCCATTTCCAGTGCTCTTTCTCTTTCTTTTTCCATATAGGCTCCTCGAACCAATTTCATACCGATTTTATAAGCTTTTTCTTTTGCTCTTTGATGCAATTCTTTGAGATAAGGCAGTCTGTCTTTTCTGTATAGTTGCAACGTATTAAAAACAATAGGCTTTTCCGTATTATATTTTTCCATCATTTGTTCAACCAAATCATCTGCAGCTTTCTGCATCCAAGTTTCTTCAGCATCAATCATCAAAGGAATATTATTTTCTTTTGCTCGTTCCGACAGCTTATCATAACGATTCACTACCCTCTTCCATTCTTGTTGCTCTGCTTCTGTCAAATCTTCATTCGCAGAAACCTTGCGATAGATTTCAAATCTTCCTAATCCGGTTGGCTTAAAAACAGCGAAAGGCATCTCCTGTCTATCTTTCGCAAAATCAATCAGTTCCAGTGTTTTATGAAAAGCTCTATCAAAATTTTCATCGTCTTCCGCTCCTTCAACAGAATAATCCAAGATTGAATAAACTCCTTTGCCATAAAGCTTATCAACGAGCTCTAAACTATCTTCTTCGGTAACGCCACCGCAAAAGTGATCAAAAACCGTTGTCCTGATAATTCCTTCAACCGGAAGATGATATTTCAATGCAAACTTGGTCAAACCTGTACCCAATTTCACCAAAGACTCACTCTTGATCATTTTAAACAACCAATAAGCTTTTTCTAATTCTGTATCAGTTTTTATAGAAAAAGCAACTTCTGTATTATTAAATATATTTTTATCCATTTTATTCCTGTTTTGCTCAAAATTATGAATTTTGAATGATAAAAATATGATAAATATTAGTATTTTTAGCTCAAAATATTTTTTAACATATGTATTATTATAATCAGGAGGGGTTTGACTTTTTAAATACTTTTATATCGAACAGTCTTTTCAGTAGAATTGTTATCATTGATGACCAAAATACACATCAGCATTGCTTGCCTATTTTATCGGGAAGATTAAAACATAAACACACAAACATCACATTATCAGTAGGTGATGAAAATAAAAATATAAAAACTTTAATGCTCATTTGGGATAATTTGCTGAAATTGAATGCAGACAGAGATACGCTGATTATCAACCTTGGCGGTGGTATGGTAACGGATATTGGTGGTTTTGCTGCCTCAACTTATAAACGCGGAATAAAATTTATTCACGTGCCTACTTCTCTTTTGGGAATGGTAGATGCTGCCATTGGCGGAAAAAATGGAATTAACTATCAAAATGCAAAAAATCAGATTGGAACAATCAATCCGCCTGAATTTGTGCTAATTGATGACATTTTTCTAAAAACGCTACCTAAAAAAGAAATAGATTCCGGCTATGCAGAAATGCTCAAACACGGTCTGATTGCCGATAAAATATATTGGGAGCAGCTCACCAATTCCGATTTCAAAAAAAATATGCCGGATTTAATTAAAAAATCCGTTATGATTAAAAATAGCATCATCACAAAAGATCCAAATGAAAAAGGTCTCAGAAAAATACTCAATTTTGGACATACACTAGGACATGCTATTGAGAGCTACTTGAATTATCAGAAAAAACAAAATATTTCACACGGGCATGCAATTGCTCTAGGAATGATTCTTGCCACATATATTTCACATCATAAAAAAAATATGGAACTCACCGAGGTGAATTCCATAAAAAGAATTTTGGTTTCAAAATTCAAAAGAATCAGATTCTCTCCAACGGATGTGAATGAAATCATAAAATTTTTGAGATTCGACAAAAAAAATACAGAAGGCACTCCCGGATTTGTTTTGCTCAAAACCATAGGAAAAGCCCTTTATGATTTTAAAGTGCCTGAAACCTTAATAAAAGAGGCTTTTGAATATTATTCTGCCTAGATGATTTCTTTAAAGATGCTGTGCATCAATCTTTTCTTGTCGTTGATACTTTCCTCCAAAGAGATCATGGTCTCTGTTCTGATGATTCCATCGATATCATCAATGCTGAAGATAATGTCTTTGGCGTGTCTGGTGTCATGCGCTCTAATTTTACAGAAAATATTAAATTTTCCGGTTGTAATATGCGCAACAGAAACATAAGGAATCTCCTCTAATCTATTCAAAACAAATCTTGTTTGAGAAGTTTTTGAAAGATAAACACCAACATATGCAATGAAAGAATATCCCAGCTTGCCGTAGTCAAGTGTCAATGTAGAGCCTTTAATAATTTTGGCTTCTTCCATTTTTCTAACTCTTACATGCACAGTACCTGCTGATATAAGAAGTCTCTTTGCAATTTCAGTGAAAGGAGTTCTAGCATCGTCGATTAGCATGTCTAGAATCTGTAAGTCAACCTCGTCTAAATGTAATTTTCCCATTTTATTTACTTTTTTTTAATTTAATGCAAATATACACATTATTTCCTATTATTTGTAAAAAAAGTAGTTTTTTGTTACACATCTAATAATTTTATTTTTGCAGACACAACCAAATACCTATTGATTCACGTATGTAAACCTTGTTTTCGCGTATTTTTTTTGCTATAAAAAACCTTTATAGTTTAATTATAACTACTTGATTGTCTTATTGTTGTGTTTATTTTTTAAACTTTTTATTTTCATTATGTTTGTTTTATAAATATTTCATACTTTTGTAGTGATGTAAACAAAAATATTATGCATTCGGATATCGCCAAGCGTTTAAAACAGATCATTTCGCATACAGGAATCACATCGGCTGAGTTTTCTGAAAATTTAAAGGTTCAGAAAAGTAGCATCTCTCACCTATTATCCGGAAGAAATAAGCCTAGTTTTGATTTTATTTCCAAGCTTAATGAGAAATATCCGGAAATTAACCTAAGGTGGTTTATCACAGGCAAGGGGAATATGTTGCAAGCGGAAATACGGCAAGAAAGCAAAGAAAAACCGATGCTCCCCCCGGAAAATGTCTTACAAAAAATTCATGAAGTTACAAATGTAAACCGTTCAAATGTAGAGTCCATCATCTACATATATGATGATAATACTTTTAAAATCCTACAGAAGCATTAACTTATGATGGTTGCTATAATCTTCCTATTTCCCCCGTTATTTCTGAATTCACAAATGTAAACCCCTTGCCATTGCCCTAAATTGAGCTTAAAATTTGTGATCGGAATACTTATCTCGGTGCCAATCATCGCAGACTTGATATGTGCGGGCATATCATCGCTTCCTTCAACAGTATGCGTATAATACGGTTGCTCTTCCTTCACAATATCGTTAAACGCAGATTCAAAGTCATCTCTAACCGTTGGATCAAAATCTTCATTAATCATAATACTGGCAGATGTATGTTGAATAAATAGATGGAGAATGCCTGTTTCGGGAAGCTTTGCTCCTATTTCTTTGACAATAATGTCCGTAATTAAATGAAAACCTCTTTTAAATTCCGGCAAGACTATTTTGTATTGTTTCATTAATCAACCACTTTTTTATATCCAAATAGATAATTACTTTTTATTTTTTCTGCTATTCCTTCAGGTAAACTGGATTCCCAGCCGGTCTCTCCCTTCTGAATTTTTTTGATAATTTCACGCGCATATATATTCAAATATTCTTTTTTATAATTTTCTAAATCTATAAAGCGTCCGTTATGTTTGAAATAATCATAAAATTCTTGCACTCTGGGATACAGTTCCAAATTTTCACTACAAATGATTTTATCGGTTTCTCTGTCACGATAAGGATAAATATATAATTTGAGCTTTTTAAAAAACAGTTTTCCAAAAGCTTCCATAATTCCTCCACTCAGATTCCTATAATAAGACTCGTCAAATAATTTAATCAAATGATTGGTGCCCATAATCAGTCCCGTTTTTTCTTTTGTGAATCTTGAAAAATATTCGATCAGCCTATAATACTCTCTGAAATTTGTAATCATAACCGTATGATTCAGAGAGCCTAATAAATTTACTCTGTCCAAAAAATCTTTTTCATTAATGCTTCCTTCTTGGCTCAGGTTATCAAGTGTCATTTCAAAAATAAAATCGGTATTTTTTTTATCGACATTGTTTTCTTTAATAAACATATTGTAGCCTTTTTCAAACATATCAACTGCCAATTTGGTAACCGGTCTGAAGCTGCCGCGCAATGCCAAAATATTCTTTTTATACAATTCATCTGCCGGAAGCAAATTCACACCCTCCGGTCCAAACATCACGGCATCTGTAAAACCGTTTTTAACCAATAACAAACTCATCAATCTGTTATCTACAAAGGTAAATCTCGGGCCTGAGAAATTAATCACATCAATCTCAATCTTATCCACATCGATATGGTCATATAATGAATTCAACAAATCTTTCGGATTATCATTATGATAGAATGCGCCATAAATCAAGTTTACACCGATTTTTCCCAGCGTAACCTGTTGATGGATTGAATCGTTTTCATGAAATCTTACATGCAATATAATTTCATTATAATCTTCCAGCGGAGACATTTGAAAGCGTATGCCCAGCCAACCATGTCCTTTGAATTTTTTAGCAAAATCAATAGTGGCAACTGTATTGGCATAAGT
>CAZAXU010000017.1:0-23156 GCA_964489245.1 uncultured Flavobacteriaceae bacterium | reverse complement strand
CCTATTTCAGAAAATGAACCATAGATATTTTCATTCAAATTAATCTTGAGTGCCTTATGATTTATCGATGGAGCGCTTGCAATATTCTTATCACCTTTTATACTGACAGCCATTAACTTTATATTTTGCCCAAAAATACTAAAATTTGAATAAGAATAGAATATTTCTAAATAAAAAATGAGTGCTCTGACGAACACTCATTTTTACAGGATAAAACGCAATTTTACATACTTTTTATCTCTTGCACCACTTTTGTAAATGCTGATTTTGCATCGCCAAACAGCATGGAGTTTTTATCATTGAAAAACAGTTCGTTTTGAATTCCTGCATATCCCGGATTCATACTTCGTTTATTGACTATAATATTCCTTGCCAGTTCGGCATCAAGAATGGGCATGCCGTAAATCGGACTGGCCGGATCATTTTTTGCCGCCGGATTTACTACATCATTTGCACCTACTACCAAAACAACATCTGTATTTGGAAAATCATTATTGATATCATCCATATCAACCAACTTGTCATAATCTACATTTGCTTCTGCCAACAGCACATTCATATGTCCCGGCATACGTCCTGCAACCGGATGGATGGCATATTTCACATCTATTCCTTTTTTAGACAATAATTCTTCCAATTCATGAATGACATGTTGTGCTTGTGCCACTGCCAAACCATATCCCGGAACAATAATCACCTTGCCGGCATAGTTCAACAAGATAGCCACATCACTCGGACTGGCTTCCTTGATATTTCCTTGAACTTTATTTCCGGCACTTGCCGCCGCACTACCTTCTCCAAATGCTCCAAATACAACGGCAGATAAAGATCTATTCATTGCTTTAGTCATTGCAATGGTTAGGATTGTTCCTGCAGAACCTACCAAAATTCCTCCTGTCAGCATCACCATATTGTCATATAAGAATCCGCCAAAAGCTGCTGCCAAACCGGTAAATGAATTTAAAAGAGAAATTACCACAGGCATATCCGCTCCACCAATTGGCAGTACAAACATAATTCCATAGATCAAAGCCAATGCAAATAACAGATAAATATAGTAAGGATTTGAAATGTCGGCAGCCACAATATAAACACCAAAGACCACTACGACTATGGCAAGTAGTGTATTCAGTATATTATATTTAGGCAATCTAATAGGTTTATTTAATTTTCCACTGAGTTTTCCCCAGGCAATCATACTTCCTGAAAAAGAAATGCTCCCAATCACAAGTCCTGCAACAATCATTGACATTTTTGATGCGTTCCCTACATTATGAGAAAATTCCATTAAACCTATTAAGCCGGCTGTGGCTCCCCCCATTCCATTAAAAAACGAAACTAATTCCGGCATTTTTGTCATTTCCACTTTCACAGCTATTCCCCATCCGATCACCGTTCCAATGGCAATAGCCGCAAAAATGAGTAAATAAACAAACATAGGCACATCCAAATTAGAAATTCTCGGATATACAAATATGGTTGCCAAAATGGCTAAAGTCATTCCAAAGGCAGCATAGAGATTTCCTCTTCTGGCTGTTTTTGGGCTTCCCAACATTTTGATTCCTATAACAAAACTTATAGAAGCTAATAAATATACAAAATTCAGTATTGCTAGTCCCATTATTTCTTAGTTTTAAACATATCTAACATTCTATCGGTTACAACAAAACCACCGACCACATTCAGGGTTCCCAGTATCACCGCCACAAATCCGATGGCAAGTCCAAGTTTGTTTTCAGGCTCCATACGAAGCATCACCAAAATGGCTCCTATAATCACAACACCATGAATGGCATTTGCTCCGGACATCAAAGGTGTGTGAAGCACCGCCGGCACATGACTGATCAGTTCTATTCCTACAAAAATCATCAAGACAACGATATATATCATCTGAAGATTATGATTGATAAAGTTTATTATTTGTTCCATATTCCTTTTATTTTATTAAGATTTGCCCTTCTTTAACCAATAGTGTTCCTGCTGTTATTTCTTCCTCCAATTCAAATTTGAACTTTCCTTCTTCTGTCAGGAAAGTCAAAAAATTAAATAGATTTTTAGCATAGAGTTCGCTGGCATTCGTTGCCAAGGTAGATGGGAGGTTTGATATTCCAATGATTTTTACACCATATTTTTCTACAATTTTATCCAATTCGCTTAATTCCACATTACCGCCTTTTTCAACTGCCATATCTACAATAACAGCTCCACGCTTCATATTTTTGATTTGTTCTTCTCTGATCAAAACAGGAGCTTTTGCTCCTTGCACAAGCGCCGTAGTTATCACTAAATCAGCAGTGTATAAAGATCTATTCACCGCTTCCTTTTGTCTTTCCAAGTAAGCATCAGATACATCTTTTGCATATCCTCCTTCAGAAACATCTTCTGTGTCATCATTTTCAACCGTTATAAATTTTGCGCCTAAAGATTCTGTTTGTTCTTTGGTTTCCGGACGCACATCCGTAGCTTCAACAATAGCTCCCAAACGCTTTGCTGTGGCAATGGCTTGCAATCCTGCAACTCCAACGCCATAAATCAAAACTTTTGCAGGAGTCACCGTTCCCGCTGCTGTCATCATCAACGGAAAAATTTTTGTCATTTCATCTGCACCAAGAATGACAGCCTTATAGCCTGACAAATTGCTTTGTGAGGATAAAACATCCATATTTTGTGCTCTGGAAATTCTTGGAATAGCATCCATTGAAAACAAATTTATGGATTGCGCTGCCATTTTTTGGACAAATTCAGGGTTCAAACGATGATAAACCATACTGATAACAGTTTGTCCTTTTTTTAGTTTCGATATCTCATCCTTGTCTAACGGATTGATTTTAACAATCACATCGGATTCTTGAAAAATCGTGTCTTTGCTCACCGGCTTCACGCCAACTTCCTCATAATCGCTGTCTGAGAAAGATGAAGAGATTCCGGCATCTTTTTCTAATAACACTTCAAACGCAAGCTCTGAAAAGTCTTTGGCAATTTTGGGTGTTACGGCTACTCTCTTTTCGCCTTTTCTGGTTTCTTTTAGAATACCTATTTTCATGTGTTTATGAATTTATATTTATTTCGATGATAAACTTTCTTATGTAATTTTTGTTACAAATATAGCATTTAATGTTATTCATTTTCTAATAAATATCATAATCCGGATAATTTAAAAAATATTATTCTTGCCCGTCATAGCTTTTACCATTGTTATACAAATTTTATATGCAATATTTATATACTAATGATGGTATAAACAAAAAAGAAGCGCCCAAACCGGGCGCTTCTTTCGTTCTGCATGAGAAATTTATTTTTCTTGTGATTGAATTGCCGTCAGCAAAATCGTATTATAGACGTCATCAACCGTACAGCCTCTGCTTAAATCATTCACGGGCTTGCGCAGTCCTTGCAGCATCGGACCAATTGCCAAAGCTCCTGTTTCTCTTTGCACAGCTTTATAAGTATTGTTTCCTGTATTCAAATCAGGGAAAATCAACACACTTGCTTGCCCTGCCACAGGAGAATTCGGCAATTTGCTTTTGCCAACAATCGGATCCACTGCGGCATCATATTGTATAGGTCCTTCAACCATAATATCAGGACGCTTGGTTTTAATAATTTCAGTGGCAGCTCTCACTTTTTCCACATCTTCTCCTTTTCCGGATGCTCCGGATGAATAGGAAAGCATTGCCACTTTTGGTTTTATTCCGAATTTTTGGGCAGAATCTGCACTGGCTATGGCAATTTCAGCCAATTCTTCTGCATTTGGATTGGGATTAATTGCACAATCGGCAAAGGCAGAAACCCTATCGGGTAAACACATAAAGAAAACCGATGAAACGATTTTTGCATCAGGTTTTGTTTTGATCAATTGCAATGCCGGTCTTATGGTGTGTTGTGTGGTATGCGCAGCTCCGGAAACCATTCCGTCTGCATCTCCTTCCAGCACCATCATTGTGCCATAGTATGAAATATCTTTTACAAAATCGCAAGAAGTGGCTTCTGTCATGCCCTTATGTTTTCTCAGTTCAAAAACTTTTTTAGCATACTCCTTGGTCTTTGGAGATGTATTTGGATCGATAACTTCCAAATCCTTACAGTTTAAATTGATTCCGTTTCCTTTTACAATACTTCTGATTTTATTAATATCTCCCAACAAAGTGATGTCAACAATTCCCAAGTCAACAATTCTTGCTGCAGCTTCCAGAATTCTTATATCGTTGCCTTCGGGCAAGACAATTCTTTGTCTTTTTTTGCTTGCTCTTTCTTCCAGATTATACAAAAACATTGAAGGCGTCATCTTTTCCGTTTCAAAGGTTACCAATTTTTTCATCAGCCTTCTTGCATCGATATGACGTTTAAACAAGCTGATTGACCGCATAATCTTTCTACTGTCATAAGGATTGATTTTTGGTTTTAAATCTGCAATTTTTGTAGCGGTTTCATAAGTGTTTGGTTTCACTATAATTACAGGTAAACCTGTATTTGTTCCTTCAATCAGTCTCAAGATTGATTTTTCCGGTTTAAGCCCGCCCGAAAGCACTATTCCGGAAATGCTCGGATAGTTAAACGACTTATCTGCCTGCATGGTTCCCAAGATTAGATCTGCCCTATCTCCGGGAATAATTACCACAGATTTATCTCTGATTTTTGTGAGATAATGTCTGAGTTGCATGCCTCCGACTTCATATTTTTTGACCGGCTTTTCCATATATTTTTCTCCTATCAGAATCTCTCCTGAAAAATGATTAAGAATATCTCTCATGCTTGGTTTCAGAAGATTCTCATCTCTTGGAATCACCACAATATCAGTTTCTTTTCCAATTTCTTTTTCTAAAGATGATTTTAATTTTATCAAATTTTTCGGTTTGATTTTATTAGCCATAATAGCCAAAACTTCTACTTTTTCTTCCTTATAACTATTGTATGCCAATTCGACATTTCCTATATACTCTTCAAATGTTTTTGCAACACCGCTGGAAACAATAATAACCGGAATGGATAATGTTGCAGCAATTTTCACGTTCAGTTCCAATTCCATCAAAGAACCGTCATGTGAGAAATCACTTCCTTCAATAAGAATGAAGTCATATCTGTTTTCTAACTTCTTATATTTTCTGATGATAGTTTCTAAAATCTTGTTTTCTTTTCCTTGATTGAGCAAATCTATAACTTGACTTCTTGTAAAGGCAAAAGCATCTTCATATTTAAGATCTAATTTGAAATATTCCAACATTGTCAAAATATGATTATCTCTTTTTCCATCGGAGTAATCGTCTATTACGGGTCTAAAATAACCCACTTTGTTTTTTTTTGTTAACAACTCATTCATTAAGCCAATGCTAATCAATGACTTACCGCTAAACGGCTCTATGGTTGCTATGTACACTGCTTTATTCATTGTTACGTAATTTATATTACAAAAGTAGTTCTAAAATTTTTCAAAAAAATGACAATTTATTGTTTTTTCATAATAAAACAAAAAAACTCCAATTCCGGTGAACTAGAGTTTTTTCTGTATCTGTTTTGAATTTTATTTATCTCGTATCTTTATCCAAATAATCGGGAACTCCATCTCCATCTGAATCATCGTTTGTTGGGTCACCATCTCCATTGGCATCTTCATTTTTAGTCAAAACACCATCATTGTCATCGTCTTTATCATTGATATTAAAAACCTTGTCATTGTCTGTATCGTCATTCAACGGATTCCCGTCACCATCGAGGTCTTCGTCCATATTTTTCACCAAATCATTATCGTTATCTTGATCTACGATAAAAATTTTGAAAGAAAAAATCAAAGGAGAATAAGGTTTGATTTTTCCGGTAGCCCGCTCATAATATCCTAAACCCGAGGGGGTGATAAGCATTCCTGCTCCAAAGTCTTGAAAGGTCACCGTGCCGTCTCCGTTATCTACAAAAGTACCATCTTTGAAATTGGGCAAAACCTCTTGCCATGCATCAATCAGACTTGCTTCTTTGCCGTTTGAATACTTATTCTTCAAAACAAACCAAGTCGGAAAATAATCTGTTCTCTCGTCAAAAACAGTATTATCAAATAGAATTCCCTTATAGGCGGTGAAAAAATTGTCATATTTGGTCAGTTGTTTTCCTGTTCCTGTTCTAAAAGGAATATAGAATAAATCATAAGTCAAACTTTTAACTTTCGGGTCAACCACCTGAAGGGTTTGTTTGTTGGGGTCATCCCAAAGGGAGACTTGAGTTGAGGGATCGTCTAAAGTATCTATTTCTATGTTGAACTGCGCATCAAGCGTATATCTGTGGGTCTGCATAAATCCCATGATGGAATCTCTTTCCACTTGGTTATATTGCTTGGTTCTGTCTCTTGGCGGTTCTGTTGTTGGATCAGGCTCACTAGAACATTTTGAAGCCGTTAAAAGCATTAATAACACTAAAATGCCAAAAATTCTATATCTCATTTTTAATATTTTTTATTTACTCTCCTACCGAATAAGAATCAAATTCCCTCAAGACCAACAGTGAATTATTTTCAAAAAAAATCACACTGAAAATCTTATCCGTTTCACGGCTGCAAGATACAATTTTTATTTATTTTTGTCTAAATATTAACAAAGTTTTAATTCCAATGCGAATAGACAAATTCTTATGGGCAATCCGATTCTATAAAACAAGAAGCATTGCTGCAGATGCTTGCAAAAAGAATCATGTGAGCATCAATTCTATAGTTGCAAAAGCTTCAAAAGAAGTTTTTGGCGGAGATATACTCAATATTCGGAAAAATCAAATCAACTATAAAATTTTGGTGCTAGACACACCGAAAAGCCGCATTGGCGCCAAGCTGGTTGCGCAATATATCAAAGACCAAACTCCCAAAGAAGAATTTGAACAGCAAGACTTGCTCAAAGATGCTAAAGACTATTATCGCAAAAAAGGAATGGGGAGACCCACCAAAAAAGACCGCAGAGATTTAGATGATTTTTTTGAAGACTAATAAACTCAATCAATTCATACTCAGATAATTAAATACTTTTTCTAAACTTGTCCTAAAATCTTCTTTTTCGATTTTTATATCGATATCCGCAAACTCGTCATAGATATGTTTTCTCGTTTCAAACAACGCTGAGATATATGAATCAAATTCGTGTGTTGCAATCCGGTTGATAATCGGGCGGTTTTGTTTGTCTTTTTTTAGTCGGTTAATCAACATATTGAGTTCTACATTCAAATAGACTTTTTTATAGTCTTTGATTTTTAAAAGCAAACGATTCGACGGCTGAATTATAGTCCCGCCTCCCAGCGATAAAACAATGTTTTGCAAATTCTTTTTCATGATGGTTTTCAATACATCATGCTCAATTTTCCTAAAATAGATTTCTCCCTTTTCAGAAAAAATTTCAGGAATACTTTTTTTCTCAAAAACTTCTATTTCTCTATCCAAATCAATAAAATCATAACCCAACTTGTCTGCCAAAGCCTTTCCCAAGCTTGATTTTCCCGATCCCATAAAACCGTATAAAGCAATGTTCATAGATTGATAATAATATTGGAGGCTAAAGATACGATATAAATCATTTCGGGCAAAGCATGTCAAAATTTTTACCCGCATTGACTGAAATATTTTTTATACTTTTACGTCTGTTCAACCCCTAAAACCACCTAATGAAATATTTAGCTTTTTTGATTTTCTTGCTTTTCTATGCATTATCAGAGGCACAAATCCGTAAAAATTATGATTTACTGGATTTAAATGCTCAAATCCGCATATACCCTATGGATAAAATCGTTCAAGGAGTTGCCGTTTATGATTTTGTTGCTACAAAAAACACAGACAGTATTATGATAGATGCACCCGAAATATCCATATCTAAAGTCAAAATAGGATGTTTCAAAGCTAAATTTAATCAATTCAAAAAATATTTGATTATCAAAAAAAAATTTAGAAAGGGAAAAAACTATACGCTCAAAATAAAATATACATCCCGACCTAAAAGTGCTATGTATTTTGTTGGCTGGCACAACTTGGGGCGCAAACAGGTTTGGACACAGGGACAAGGCAAAGACAACAGTCATTGGCTGCCGAGCAACAGCGATCAAAACGACAAATTTACATGGAAACTGAGCATTGACTTTCCGAAAGACTATCAAGTTATTTCCAACGGAACCAAAATTGCAGAAAAAGAATTGAATAACAGCATAAAAAGACATGTTTTTAAACAATCTGAACCCGCACCTGCTTATTTAATGTTTATAGGAGCAGGAAAATATATTTCTCAAACACTTATGTCGGATTCCGGAGTGAAAATATATAATTATCAATATCCCGACAAGCTGAAAAATGACAGAACCTATTACAAATCCAAAGAAATTTTTGATTTTCTTGAAAACGAAATCGGCATGAAATATCCTTGGAAAAACTACAAGCAAATTCCTGTTGAAAACTTTTTATATGGCGGCATGGAAAACGTGTCTGCCACAAGCTTCAGCAGCAATCGCTATATGGTTGACAGCATTGCTTTTGCCGATATCAACTATCTCAATGTCAATGCGCATGAACTCACACATCAATGGTTTGGAGATTTGGTCACAGGCGCCAATCCTGAAGACCATTGGCTGCATGAAAGTTTTGCAACCTATTATGCAAGATTATCGGATAGACATTTCTTTGGTAAAAACTACAGCGACTTTGAAATCTACAGATATGATCAACAAATCATCAATGCTGCAAAAACAGATACAATTCCGTTGCTCAACGGAAAAGCTTCAAGCCTCACTTTCTATCAAAAAGGTGCTCGTATTATTCAAATGATGCGCAGTGAATTGGGAGATAAAAACTATAAAAAAATCATCCAAAAATATCTTGAAGATTTTGCCTATAAAAATGCGACTACATCTGATTTTAAAAGAATTTTATACAAAGTGACCAAGGACAGCCTGAATTCTTTTTTCAAGCTTTGGTTTGCAAGCGCACAGATTCCTGAATATGTGTTGATTCAAAAAAAAGATAGTATTCTTTTCAAACAAAATACGGCACAACTCCCCTTAAAATTTCTAATTATTTCAAAAAATAAAAAATATGAGCTCACTCAAAGTCAAAATTTTAAGCTGCCCGACTACAAGAATATTTTAGCAGTCATTCCAAATCCGAACAACCAAAAACTAGCTCAAATCAATTTCAAGAGAGATACTGCTTGGATCATAAACCAAATCTTGTTCAGTCCTAATTTCACAGACAAACTAAAAGCCCTGAAAGAAATCAGAGAATGGAAACTCAAAAGCAAGTATCATATTTATAATCAGCTTATTGAGCAAAAAAATTATTATCCCATTTATGGAGAAATTTTGAAACAAATCGCCCAAAAAAGCGATAGTTCAAGCTTGGCAATTATCAAGAAATTATTCAAAAAAGATTTAAAAACCAGACAGGAAATCGCGAGATCTATGAACTTTATTCCAAAATCACTCAAAGACGAATATCTAAGCCTTCTGAACGACCCGTCTTATCTCACTATAGAAGCAACACTATGGAGATCTTGGTTCAATTTGGAAAAAGAAAGATTCAAGATTCTGAACAAAACAAAAAACATCACGGGATTCAATTCTCACAATGTCAGAATATGGTGGCTGCTCTTGTCCTATTTGACCAAAGATTATCAGCCGGAAAATAAACAAAAAATTTTGGATGAACTCATTGACTACGGTAGTGAAAATTATAACAACGCCACTAGAAGCTACGCTTTTATGATACAAGAACAATTGCAACAAGTTCCTAAAAATGAAATCTATAATTTGATCAAAGCATCATTTCATTTTGATTGGCGATTGCATCAGCAAGCCAGAAGACGACTCAAAATTATTTATCATACCTACGCAAATAAGAATATGATTTTTGATGTGCTCAAAGATTTCGACTTGGAAAAACAAAAATTTATCAAAGAAATGCTATTCAAATCAAAATATAAAGATCTTTTAAAATGAACTCGGAAATCCATCTCTTCAAGATTAAGAGCGCAACTAAAAAAACACAAAACTATAAACCGAATGGCAAGTATCCCGAAAGGGTTGAATGTCTAAAAAACTGAAAAACAAGATAAATACGCCCCTGAAGGGGTCGCATATAAACATAAAAAAAATGAAATATATCACATCTGAATTTTACAACTTCTTTAAAGACTTAGCTGCCAACAACAACCGAGAGTGGTTCAATGCACACAAAGAAAAATATACGGAACATGTTTTTAATCCTTTTAAATCATTAACTGAAAATGTCATTAAAAAAATGTCGGATATCGACCCTAATATCCAAATCACCTATAAAGATGCTGCTTTCAGAATATATAGGGATATCAGATTTTCTGCAGACAAGTCTCCTTATAAGTTATGGATGGGTGCCGTAGTGAATAGAATCGGTAGGAAAAACAGTAGTTTTCCTGAAATATATTTCCAATTTGGTCCCGGTGAAAATTTTATTGCCGGAGGATTATATCAACCCGATAAAGAAATCCTGTATAAAATCAGGGAATATATTGCCCGGCATCCGAAAACATTCGACAAAATCAATAATGACGAGATATTAAGAAAATATTTTCCTGAGGGGTTCCAAGGAGAACGCAACAAAAGACTGACAAAAGAATGGATGAAAATAGCTGATCAACAAGCTTTTATATTGAACAAAAATTTCTATACTTTTAGAAAATACCGCCCTGAAGAAATCATGATAAAAAACCTGGACGAGTTCATCGTATCACATTATCAGGCCATGCAAAAATGGAATTCGTTCTTAATAAAGCTCAACACATAAAATCTCAATATCTTTTTTGAATATCAAATCTGTATGTTTTGTGGTGTGTTTTGAGTATGAGACGGTATTTTCCTACTTTTTTCTCAATCATATCAATGAAAAAATAGGTGTTTTCCGGATAATCACAAAAAATCTCATTACCCGATAAATCTATAAGTTTACATTCCTTAATCGGGTATTTGCTATTGACAAAAACATGGTCGTAATAATGATTAGGGTAAATATTGATGTCTTCATATGTATCTCCGGTCATTATAATAGGAGAAATCGGAGTGTCCACGCCGGAAATAATCAATTCCGCTTCTTTTTGATTGCTTGGCGACAAATTATCGACCATCCATAAATTGATGTGGATTCTATACTGTCCATCATCTCTGAGTTGTTTTTTGTCATATTTCCATTGATTGATTAGATATTTTTCATTGGGTACAAATATGTGATGACCGGAAAAACCGGAAAAGATTATTCGGTTGGCTTGCCAATCAATACTATGTGTGGAATAGTTTCCTGACAAATTCATTTCAAACCTGAAAAGATTTTCTGCAGACTCCGGTTGTACAACATATTGCACGTTAGGATGTTTTTCTTGCTTCCAACGAGAAAATTCAATATCCATTTCTTTATTTTTTTCCTTGTATAAAAATACCGCAGCAACAAGGTTTTTATCTAACTTATCAATATTACCGGATAAATAAAATCTGTGTGCACCATATGTTGTCGGATGCACGCTCACCACTTCAGACGAATGCCACTTTCCGTTTATTTTTCTAATTTTCAGATGTAACCTGTTCTCCCCATCAACCCAAACAGAATGCTCATCATCAGACCATAAATTCATGCCCGGATTACCGTTTCCCGATCGAACATACCAATTCATTCCGGAAAAATTAATTATTCTCGGCATTTGTAAATCATTTTCTTGAGCATTTAGCGTGTACGTAAAAATTAAAATTAATATTTTTACGCAATAAATAACTTTGTCTGTTTTCATGTTCTCAAAAATATGAAATAATACAACATAAAAAATCATACCAAACCAAGATGAATCTATTTTATTCCAAACATATTTCCGACAAGACAAAAACCTATACTTTTGACAAAGATGAAAGCAGGCATATTTCTCGTGTCCTACGAAAAAACATAGGAGACCCGCTGCATATCACAAATGGAAAGGGTTATTTGTTCAGGGGTAAAATCATTGATAACAATCCTAAAAAAACAATTGTTGAAATCAAAAATATAGATTTTAAACCCAAAAAAACTTATTCCGTTCATATTGCCATTGCACCGACCAAGAGCAATGACCGCATTGAATGGTTTTTGGAAAAAGCAACTGAAATCGGCATTGATGAAATAAGCCTGTTGTTAACGGAACACTCCGAACGCAAAAAAGTTAATCCGCAGAGATATAAGAAAATTATTATCGCCGCCATGAAACAATCTTTGCAAACCTATAAGCCCACACTCAACACATTGATAAAGTATAACGATTTCATCGAACACAATTTTGATGGCTATCAGAAAGCCATTGCATATTGCAAAGCAGACCTGCACTTAGAAAAAAGTATAGAGCCAAAAAAAAATGTGGTTTTGCTCATCGGACCGGAAGGTGGCTTCTCCGAAGAAGAATTTCACATGGCTTTCGACAAAGGATTTATTCCGGTAAAACTCTCTCAAAACCGACTTAGAACAGAAACAGCAGGAATTGTTGGTGTTCAAAGCATTTCATCGATAAATGTCTAAAATTTCACTGCGATTTTTGAAGCAAACATTTTGGTTGTATTGAAGAAAAAATTGTTAAATTTGTTGCTTCGACCCGAAACAACATGAAAAAAGAAACTGACTATAGTGTAGAAGAGCAACACCAAATTCAAGAAGCTTTTGAACAGCTGATGACATCGACCTATCAAAAAATTGATAAGGAAGGCGCAAAGATTATCAACGAAGCCTATGAATTAGCAAAAGACGCACACGACGGACAACGCAGAAAATCAGGAGAACCATATATTTTTCATCCTATTTCCGTTGCTCAAATCGTGGCAGAGAATATTGGTTTGGGTGTCATTTCCATTGCCTCTGCTCTACTCCACGATGTGGTTGAAGACACTGATATAACCCATGAAGAAATCTATAAAAAATTCGGTGATAAAATCAGCAAGATTGTTCGAGGTCTCACCAAAATTAAGCAACTGAAAAGTGATAAGGATATTTCTCTTCAAGCAGAAAATTTCAGAAAAATGATTCTGACGCTAAATGAGGATATTCGCGTAATCCTGATCAAGACTGCCGATAGGCTGCATAATATGCAAACCATGGCAAGCATGCCCAAAGAGAAACAAGAAAAAATTGCATCTGAGACATTATATATTTACGCACCGCTGGCACACAAACTGGGTTTGTATAATATCAAATCCGAATTAGAGGATTTAGGCTTAAAATATACGGAGCCGGGAGTATATGAAGATATCAGCAACAGCATTGAAGAATCAAAAGAAGAACAAGATAAGTATATAGAAATTTTTTCATCGATTATTCGAGACTCTTTGTCAAAAGAAGGACTGAATTTTGAGATTACGGGGCGTTTTAAATCCATTTTCTCCATCTATAAAAAGATGCGGGCAAAAAAGATCAGTTTCAAAGAAGTATATGACAAATTTGCCATCAGAATCATCTACAAATCAGATAAAAAAAACGAAAAATTCCTTGCTTGGAAAATTTATTCTGTTGTCACCGACCATTTCAAACCGAATCCCAGCAGATTGAGAGATTGGATTTCTCAGCCTAAATCAACAGGATATGAAGCCCTGCACACCACTGTTATGGGACCGGAAAAAAAATGGGTAGAAGTCCAAATTCGTTCCGAGCATATGAACGAAATTGCTGAAAAAGGCTACGCTGCCCACTACAAATACAAACACGGCGATGACACCGAAGAACTCGGTTTTGAAAATTGGCTGAACAGGCTTAAAGACTTGCTCGAAAATCAGGACGACAATGCTGTTGACTTTATAGAAGAATTCAAACTAAACCTCTTTGCCAAGGAAATCTTTGTTTTTACACCCGGTGGCGATATTATTTCACTGCCGAAAGGATCCACTCCACTTGATTTTGCTTATGCCATTCATACAGAAGTAGGCTCACATTGCCGGGGAGCAATTGTAAACGGGAAACTCGTACAACTCAACCATACTTTGAAAAGTGGCTATGTGGTCAAAATTATCACTTCTCACAGCCAAAAACCAAAACTCAACTGGCTGGATTTTGTCAAAACCGGACGAGCAAAAACAAAAATCAAAGCTTTTCTGAAACAAGAACAAAAAGAAATTGTTGAAGAGGGCAAAGAAATCCTCAGACGGAAACTAAAACACCTGAAATTAAAATACAATGATACGACCATCAATAATCTGGTCAATTTTTTCAAACTTAAAACCAGTAAAGATCTTTTCTATAATGTAGGAGCAGGAATCATAGACAATAAAATGCTTAAAGATTTTTCTCAAGCACGCTCAAATGTATTATTCGACTTTTTTAAGAAAAAAATTCGCAGAAAACCCGGTAATTTTCAAGCTGTAAAAGATGAGATAACCATTAACTATGACACCATTGTGTTTGGTCCGGACGAGCAACAATTGGATTATTCACTCGCCAATTGCTGTAATCCTATTCCCGGAGATGAAATCTTTGGATTCACCACGGTCAATGAAGGCATAAAAGTTCATAAAAAAAGCTGCCCGAATGCTTTAAGTCTGCATTCAAATTATGACTATCGAATATTGACTGCCAGATGGATAGACTCCAGTAAGCATGATTTCATCGTGAACCTGAAAATCATAGGTTTTGACCGCCCCGGAATGGCAAAAGACCTGACCAGAATGATTTCTGACGACGAACAATTAAACATCAAAAGTATTGCTCTGAAATCTCAAGCAAATCTTTTCGAAGGACAAATATCTTTGTATATCAAAAACACGGAACATCTCAAACAAGTATTACAAGATATCAAACAGATTGATGGGGTCAATAAAATTGAGAGAATCGAATAAATTTTTAATTTTTCCATCACAAAATAAAATGCTTTAAAAGCCAATCATATCAACTGAATTTTGACTTTTGCACAAACGCATAAGCAAAAAAATCATTTATCTTTTAACATCACTTTGTTGAAAACTAATTGCTTTCTCAGAACATTTTTTTGTTATTTGATTATATCTTTACTATCCCTGACCTGTGGATGAATATAAAAATAACCAACTATGATTCAAGAGATTAAGAGCAAATCAAAAGTAAAAAAACATACCTTTTCCGAAGTATTTGATGTTGCAAAAGAATATTTCAATGGTGACGAACTGGCTGCAACCACTTGGATAAACAAATATGCTTTAAAAACTCCAAAAGGCGAGTTTTTGGAACAATCTCCTGAAGACATGCATAAAAGAATGGCAAGAGAATTTTCCAGAATGGAAAAAAAATATAAGCCTGACCAAAAGCTTCAAAATCTTTCCGAATATGGAAAAAAAAGAAGTTTTTTGAGTGAAGAAAAAATCTTCAAATTGTTTGATCAATTTAAATATGTGATTCCACAAGGAAGTATCATGTTTGGTTTGGGAAATAATCAAGTCATAGCATCGCTTTCCAATTGTGTGGTTGTTCCGGCTGTTCTTGATTCCTACGGTGGCATTATGTACACAGATCAGCAATTGGTACAATTGTTTAAACGAAGATGCGGTGTAGGCACGGATTTATCTAATCTCAGACCAAAAGACACCAATGTTTCCAACGCTGCAGGAACCACAACCGGAGCGGTTTCTTTCATGCATAGATTTTCATTCACCACAAGAGAAGTGGCACAAAACGGAAGACGAGGTGCATTGATGCTGACCATGGATATCGCCCACCCTGATATTGAAGATTTTGTGACAATCAAGCAAGACTTAAGCAAAGTGACCGGTGCCAATATTTCTGTCAGACTATCCGATGAGTTTATGAAAGCCGTCACAGAAGATACGGACTATTTGCTTCGTTGGCCGATTGACAGTGATAAGCCGAAAATTACAAAAAAAATAAAAGCAAAAAAACTCTGGGATATCATCATCAAATCTGCACACAATACTGCAGAACCCGGATTGATCTATTGGGACAAACAACATTATTATTCCACTTCGTCACTCTATCCGGGATTTGAAAATGTTTCTACCAACCCCTGCTCTGAAATTGCCATGCAAGGCGGTGACAGCTGTCGGCTGATTGCGGTGAATCTTTTTAGCTTTGTAGAAAATCCTTTCACCGATAAAGCAAAATTCAATCATGAAAAATTCTATGAAGTTGTATATGAAACACAAAGACTGATGGATGATTTGGTCGATTTGGAATTGGAATCCGTCGATAGGATTTTGCACAAAATTGACCAAGACCCCGAACCTGATTATATCAAAACCGTGGAACGAGAAACTTGGCAACTTTTGCGAGACAATGGAAAAATTGGAAGAAGAACCGGATTAGGATTCACAGCTTTAGCCGATGCCATTGCCGCACTAGGCATTAAATTTGACACAACTAAAGCCCTCAAAGCCGTTGATGCAATTATGCGCACGAAAATGAAAGCAGAATTTGACAGTAGCGTTGATATGGCTGTTGAGCGAGGAAAATTTGAAATTTTTAATCCCGAAATTGAAAAACAATCTGAATTTGTTCAGATGATTGCCAACGAATTTCCTGAACTCTATCAAAGAATGATGAAATACGGACGCAGAAATATATCCATCAGCACAGTGGCTCCCACCGGATCATTGAGCATGTTGGCGCAAACATCATCAGGAATTGAGCCCGTATTCATGCTTTCTTATAAACGCAGAAGAAAAGTGAATGAAAATGACCCGAAAGCAAAAGTTGACTATGTTGACGATACCGGCGATGCCTTTGAAGAATTCACGGTCTATCATCATAAACTCAAAGAATGGATGAAAATAAGCGGAAAAGAAAATATTCACGAAAGTCCTTATGCCGGAGCAACCGCTCCTGAAATCGATTGGAAAAAGCGAATAGAAATGCAAGCGCTTGTACAAAAATATACCACTCATTCCATCAGTTCAACCATCAATCTCTCCTCTGATGTCAGCCTGAAAAAAGTCAGCGATATCTATATTGAATCTTGGAAAAAAGGTCTAAAAGGCATCACCGTTTATAGAGACGGATCACGCAGCGGCATTTTGATTTCAAATGAGAAAAAAGATGAGAAAAAAGATGAAAATAGAATTTTTCCCGCCAAAAGACCAAAAAGATTGGAAGCCGATGTTATCAGGTTTATGAATAAAAGCGAAGAATGGATTGCTGTTGTCGGCTTGATTGATGGAAATCCGTATGAAATTTTCACCGGAAAAATGGAAGACGTTTTCAATCTTCCGGATTGGGTGAACAAAGGTTGGGTGATCAAAAACAGAGACGAGAACGGCAAAAAACGATATGATTTCCAGTTTATTGACAAACAAGGATATAAAATCACCATTGAAGGGCTGTCTCGTTCCTTTGATAAAGAATATTGGAACTATGCCAAATTGATTTCCGGTGTAATCAGACACAGCATGCCTATGCATGAAGTGGTCAAGCTCATCGAGGGTTTGAATCTGTATGACGACTTTATCAACACGTGGAAAAATGGTGTGGCACGTGCTTTGAAACGCTATATTCCGGATGGCACCAAACCACAAGACAAAAAATGCCCGTCGTGTGGAGATCCCGAGGGTTTGGTTTATGAAGAAGGTTGCTTGGTATGCAAAAGCTGTGGATACAGCAAATGCGGATAAGCATAAAATTCAAAAAATATTTTGTCAAATCCATCTAAAATCTGTATTTTTCAGCCCAAAACATATTTCCGCTGATGAAAATAGGATTTGACGCCAAAAGAGCTTTCCACAACACAACCGGACTGGGGAATTACAGCCGTGATTTAATCAGCATTCTGTCTCGATATTATCCTGACAATCAATATCATCTATATAATCCTAAGAAAGCAAAGGTCAACAGACTTGCAATTGCCGGAAACATGCATGTTCATCTGCCGAAAGGTTTTTTTGAAAAACTGCTGCCTTCATTTTGGCGCAGCAAAAGCATACAAAAAAACCTGAAAAAAGATCAAATCGATATATTTCACGGTCTCAGCGGAGAGCTGCCGATTGGCATGGATAAAATCGGCATAAAATCCGTTGTGAGCATTCATGATTTGATATTTATACGCTATCCCGAACTATACAAACCTATTGATCGGAAGATATACATTAAAAAAAATTTAAAAGCAGCCAAAACCGCCGACAAAATAGTTGCCATCAGCGAACAAACCAAAAAAGATATTATCAAATTCTTGAATGTCGAACCTGAAAAAATAGAAGTCATTTATCAAGGTTGCCATCAAGCTTTCAAAAAGAATTATAGCTCCGAATTAAAAGACGAAATAAGAAACAAATATACTTTGCCCGAGCATTTTTTGCTCAACGTTGGCACCATTGAACCCAGAAAAAACGCATTGACAATTGTCAAAGCCATACACCGGTCTGACTATAAACTGGTTTTGATTGGAAAACAAACGGCATACGCAGAAAAAATTAAAAAATTTATCAAGAAAAACAAGATGGAAACTCAAGTCTTTTTTCTTGAGGGCTTAGACGTCACCGAACTCGCCATTGTCTATCAATTGGCTGACATTTTTATCTATCCAAGTATTTTTGAAGGCTTTGGCATTCCGATTATTGAGGCGCTGTTCAGCAAAACTCCGGTGATTAGCAATGGAAACGGCGTATTTCCGGAAGCAGGGGGGGATTTTTCAAGCTATGTTTCCAATGCTTTGGATGCCAAGGAATTACGTGAAAAAATTGACAAATTATCCGCTACAGACAAAGCCGAAAATATTCAAAAAAGCTTTGAATTTGCACAAAAATTTAACGATCAAACTATTGCCGAAAAATGGATAAAACTATATGAAAGTTTATAAGAGAAAATTTGTACTTTTGGCGGACTGTCATAAAAAACCGATTTGAGTAGCAAAAAACCACATATAATTGTTGACGTTGAACGAATGAAACACCCGTTCACCGGATTATATTACTACTGTAAGAATCTCGCCGTAAACCTGGAAAAATATCATTCGGACAAATTTAATTTTCATTTTTTCTCTTATCCTAAAGTCAAATTTCCTAAATACCTGAACAGAATTAACCGCAGTCATTTGGATAAATTCCATTTGGTTAAACCCAAAAAATACAAAATCTGGCATTCCACTTGGCAAGACACCAAATATGTGCCTAAAAAAGGAATGAAATTTATCTATACAATCCATGATTTGAATTTTCTCTATACCGACAAGCCTGAACACAAAAAGAAAAACCTGCTGAAAAAAGTACAGGAGAAAATTGATTTAGCCGATGCTATCACTGTGATTTCCGAGTTTGTGAGGCAAGATGTCAGTAAAAATCTGGATTTGAAAGGAAAAAATGTATATGTGATTCACAATGGTGTAGATGTAAATGAATATCCTTATTTTGATAGTCCTAAATACAGACCGAAAAACAAATTTCTTTTCACCGTAGGAACCGTTCTATACAAAAAACATTTTCACGTGCTACCGCGTTTATTGGTTGGCAATGATTTTGAGCTGATTATAGGTGGCATTCATCCGGAAAAGTCTTATGTCAAACAAATTGAAGAAGAAGCACTGAAATATGGTGTAAGCAACAGAGTGCATCTAATCGGACCAATCACAGATGAAGAAAAATATTGGTACACCACAAATGCCGAAGCTTTTCTTTTTCCTTCCATTTCCGAAGGATTCGGCTTGCCTCCTATCGAGGCAATGCGGCTTGGAAAACCGGTTTTTCTGTCAACATTAACCAGCTTGCCTGAGGTCGGCGGAAAACACGCCTATTATTTTGAAAATTTTGATGCAGAACACATGCAAAATGTGTTGAAAGAAGGGTTAGATGACTATCATCTGAATCAAAGAAAAGATGAAATTATCAAATGGTCTAAACAATTTTCTTGGGAAAATTCAACCAAAGGCTATGTGGAAGTCTATCAAAAAACCTTAGGACTGCCAATCAATGCCACACCTTTTATCAAAAAAAGAAAAAAAGTCACGGCCATTATTCCGACTCTCAACGAAGAAAAAAATATCAAAGAAGCCATTGCATCTGTGGCCTGGGCTGATGAGATTATTATCATAGATTCTTACAGCACCGATAGAACCGTGAAAATTGCAGAAGAATTCAAAGTGCGTGTCATACAAAGAAAATTTGACAACTTCTCCAATCAAAAAAATTATGCCATTGAACAAGCAACACACGACTGGATTTTTATTCTGGATGCAGACGAACGCGTTCCTGAGGATTTGAGATTGGAAATTACCAGTACGCTGGAGAACACAAAAGAATATATTGCCTATCGGATTCCCAGACAAAACTATATTTCCGGAAATAAAATCAAGTATAGCGGATGGCAAAACGATAGAGTCACCAGACTGTTCAATCGGAAGTATGCTAAATATAACGGGCGTTTTGTGCATGAAGAGATCTCTGCTCAAGGAAAAACAGGCAATTTTTCTGAAAAACTTATTCACTATACTTATGACAACTACAATCATTTCATCACAAAGCTTGAACTATATTCCGAACTTAAAGGAAGAGAAATGATCAGCAAGGGAAAAAAATATTATCCGCTTATGAAATATTTTGCCGCTGCATTCAGGTTTGCCAAACATTATATTCTTAAGCTTGGATTCTTGGATGGAAAAGACGGCTATATGATTTCTTATTTCTCTGCCATTTCAATCATCAAACGATATGATAAATTAAGAGAACTCCAAAAACAACAAAAAGCCTAAAAACATATTCTGTATGAATATTCTTGAAATCATCAAAACCGGAGGACTTATTCTCTATCCAACTGATACCGTATGGGGAATTGGCGGAGATGCCACAAATCCTGATGTGATTCAAAAAATATTCAATATCAAAAAACGTCATCCGGAAAAAAGTATGCTGATTCTGGTTGACGGATATGAAATGCTCCAACAATATGTCGATGAAATTCCGCTTGAAATATGGCAGATTCTTGAAAAAAGCACGAAACCCACAACCGTTATCTATCCAAACCCCAAAAATTTGCCTAAAGAGCTGCTTGCCAAAGACGGAAGTGTCGGCATCAGAATCATCAAAAAAGGCTTTGCCAAAGAGTTGATCAAAGCCATTCAAGTTCCTTTGATTTCCACTTCTGCCAATATCTCCGGAAAACCCGGTCCCGCCAATTTTGATGAAATTGATGAATACATTTTGCAAAACGTGGACTATATCGTAAATTTGCACCGAAATTCATCAACACAAAAACCTTCCAGAATCATTAAACTTAATGCCAACGGAAGCATAAACATCATAAGAGATTAATGACCAAAGAGTTAGTTTTTACTGAAGCAATAGATCTTTCTATTTTCAAAGACATACAAAAAGCCGGACAAGAAATTGACAAAAAATGTTATGTCATCGGTGGCTATGTCAGAGATTTTTTGCTCAAAAAACAAAAAGCAAAAGATATTGATATTGTCTGTGTGGGCAACGGAATTCAATTGGCGGAGAAAGTTGCCAAAACCATTCCGCATAAACCAAAAGTCACCATTTTTAAAAATTTTGGTACGGCAATGATCAAATTAGACAATCTGATTTTGGAATTTGTCGGAACAAGAAAAGAATCCTACAACAAAAACAGTCGTAAGCCGATTGTTGAGGCGGGAAGCATGGAAGATGACCAAAAACGTAGAGATTTCACCATCAATGCTTTGGCAATCAGTCTTAATCAAGAAGATTTTGGAACTCTCATCGACCCGTTCAACGGATTGGATGATCTCAAAAACAAAATCATCAGAACACCTTTAGACCCGGACATCACTTTTTCTGACGATCCGCTGAGAATGATGCGCGCCATCAGGTTTTCATCGCAATTGGGCTTTGTCATTCATCCTGAAACTTTTAAAGCGATTAAACGAAATAAAAAAAGAATCAAAATTCTTTCGACCGAGCGTATTATGGATGAATTTAACAAAATCATGTCTCATCCAAAACCTTCTTCAGGTCTAAAATTGCTTCTCGAAAGCGAATTGATCGATGAGTTTTTTCCGGAATTAAGCAAACTGCAAGGTGTGGATGAAAACGAAGGAAAAACACATAAAGACAATTTCTATCACACGCTGGAAGTTGTTGACAATATTGCCCGACATTCTGACAATCTATGGCTGCGTTGGGCTGCCCTGCTCCATGATATAGGCAAACCTGCTACAAAAAGATATCACAAAAAAAACGGTTGGTCTTTTCACGGTCATGAATTCTTGGGAAGCAAGATGGTGCCGAAAATATTCAAAAAACTAAAACTTCCTCTGAACAACCAAATGGAATATGTCAAAAAAATGGTCTTATTGAGTTCCAGACCCATTGCGCTCACCGAAGATAATGTGACCGATTCTGCCATCAGAAGACTACTTTTTGAAGCCGGAGACCAAATAGATGACCTCATGTTGCTGTGTGAAGCAGACATCACCACAAAAAACAAACAACGCTACAAAAAATATCATGACAATCTCCAACTGGTCAGAAAAAAACTGATTGAAGTTGAAAAAAGAGATAATATTCGTAACTTTCAACCGCCCATTTCAGGAGAAGAAATCATGAATCATTTCAACTTGAAGCCATCCAGAACGGTTGGCATCATCAAAGAAGAAATCAAAGAAGCTATTCTTGAAGGAAAAATCAAAAATAATCATCGAGAAGCAAAAGCTTTTATGATTGAAATCGGCAAAAAACTGAACCTTGAAAAATAAGATTATGATTTACAAAATTCGAGTCTATTTGGAAACCAACAACGGCAATGTTTTTAGAGATATTGAAATTCAAGGAAATGCCGTGCTTGAGGATTTGCATAATGTGATCATGCAAAGCTTTGATTTTGAAGGTACTGAACTGGCAGCTTTCTATCTCACGGACGAAGAACTCAACCAAGGAATGGAAATTCCACTATTCAATCTGGACGACAGCAATCCCGCCAACAACATGATGTCTGACACACAGATAAAAGAAGTATTGGATGAAAACAACCCAAAACTTATCTATATCTATGATTTTCTGAGTCTTTGGCGTTTTTTGATTGAACTGATGGAAATTGCCGAGGAAGAAAATGCCACGACATATCCCAATGTGGTTTATGCCGAGGGCATCAGACCTGAAAGCGCTCCGGATGTGGAATTCGGCACCGACGAATTCGATGACCCCTTTGGCGACGAAGACACGCCCTTTGATGAATTTCAGGACTATGACGACAATCAATGGTACTAACTGGAGTTGAAAGTTCGTAAAGTTGAAAGTTC
>CAZAXU010000016.1:41561-45082 GCA_964489245.1 uncultured Flavobacteriaceae bacterium | reverse complement strand
TGGTAACTTCTTGGGCTACAAAAGAAACTGCCATAAATGAATTTCTATTGGATTTAGAAAAGTTATCATAAACCATTGTATATCAAATGTATAAGACAGGAGCTGAATAGCAAAATAAAATTAATTTTTTATTTTAAACAACACATAAGCGCTTGCATGTATAATTTTTTTTAATTTTTTATTTTTCCCAAGATTTACCTGCATATCTTGAAAAAGAATTTTCATTTTGCAATCATCATATTCCTCTTCTACGAAAAAGACATCTTGCGACACCTGATATTTTTCCTTTTGTTCAGCCAGCAAATTCAATAAAGGCTTTAAATCTATCTTATGCACAAGGCTGTCTTGCTTTAAAATGAGCAGCATATTCCCGCTGACTGTGTCAAGACTAAAATCATAGCTTCTCGTTTTATGATTGTTTTTTTCACTACCCGATATTTTATGATCTGTCAACATGATTTGTTCAAAATAATCATATCCTTTAATATCAATAGGAAAATCTCCTTTTAAGTTATAATAAACATATGGACTGTCTCGCCTGATTTTAGCAGCATCTACTAGCTTTATTTTCAGGCTGTCACTTATTTTACCGGCAATTTGCCAATAAGATACACCATCAAAAACGTCATCCGGATTATAGCCCAGAGATGCACTTAGTCTGTCTAATGCTTTTCTTTTTGCCAAATATTGTATAATTGATTCAAAATCATCTTTTTCTTTATATTTCACCTTAAAATCTTTGGCTTTCATTTCACGAAACAAGTTGTCAAACCGACCGGCTTGGCTGCGTATTGACACGGAAAACATACCCCAAAAACCAAAAGAAACCAACAAGCTCAATATGGCAAGCGATGTGAAGAAATAGCGTATTTTTTTTCTCTTGCTAAACAAAATATATAAGGTCATTCCCGTAATCCACAGAGCAATAATCAGCACCAGATATCTGTTTTCCGTAATGCCATAATCTGAAATACGTTTTGAAATGGCGACAAACAAAAGCAGAATCATGGGTAATAAGGCATAATAGAACCAAGGATAAAACTTTTTAATCAAACCGGATTCAATTGTTTTTCTCACGGGATTTACCAAAACATGAATAATAAATCCAAGCACGGACAAAGCAATAATCAGATAAGAAACCCAACCTTTCGGCAAATTCCATTTGATGAGAATTTTAATGCTGTAGGCATATAATATCACCAAATAGAGCACGGTTAACGGAATCAGAATATACTTTATAAAAAAAACCAATGCTCTCGGATAGTCAATTTTTGTTTGTTGATGAATATTTATGGGAGCCTCTGCCAGAAATATCCATGTATTGACCACACCTACACAGAGAATGAACAATTCAAAGTATCGCTCTTCTTTGATTTCAAACTTAAATAGATACTTTAACGCCAACATGGCTAAAACCAAACCCAAGTAGAGCACCATTGAAAACAAAACACTTATGGAAATAGACCTGAAAATATTCTTAAGATAATTCCAATAGGCATGCTTATTCCATCTGTAAACAAAGGGAGAAAACAAAATAAAAAGATGACCGGAAATAAAAAACAACACAAATCTATAGGGCAAAATTATATTGTCAAAACTGTCCGTATCATCCGGCAAAGTCAAATAATAAATCAGTGATAAAACCAGCGGAATGCCCAACAGCCAATTTTTATTTTGTGCGTCCCGCTGCTGATAATCATGCACCAACAAACGTGTTGCAATCAGCCAGCTTAAACCTAAAACAAACGTAAGAATCACCTTGATATAGCTGAATTCCACATTCCGGTCTATTTTTTGATCTATAAACCAAATGGTATAAAGGGTTCCAAAGATTGCCCAAAGCACACTTATCGGAAACCGTTTGAAAGCATCTCGGGCATTGGAGAATATCTCATGCAAAGAGGATAATATTTTCATACGTTTAAAATTTTGTAATTAGTTAAAAATGAAGCTATTCCAATCCCGATTCTTATCAGGAGCACATATGGAACCGCTTCGCTCTCTCATGATTCAAATAATTTCTGTTGTTAAAATAAATTGTAGCATCCAAAATTTATTCCAAATAGACGTATATCTTTACTTTTTTATTCAAAGGTAGAATTTTATTCACAAATATGTGTGTTACAACAAAATCTTGTGTTTTAAAAAAAAGAATATTTAGCCAAAGATTACACAAAGAATATTATGTGCTATCTTTGTGAAAAGTGGATTCTGTGTTTAAAAAACAAAACAATAAATGAAAAATTGAAGTTTTGAATGTTTTTTTGTGCTTTTTAAAAAGCTTCTCAGGGAGAAAAAGACAAATTTTCAAGCTCTAAAATGCAGTTTTTCACGAAAAAAATACAGTTTATCCTTCTAAAAATGCAGTTTTTACAGAAAGATTTTTTTGATTGAATTTTTTGTTCCAACTTTGTTTCAAAGTTGGAAAAAAATATGGCTTCGGCTTAAAAAAAAATTTTATTCCAAGAAACTGCGCAGTTTCAATTTTAAAATCGGCTTATAAAGCCGGACAAATGGCTAATATCTAACACTAAAATTGAAACCACCATGAAAAAAGCATTTTATCTATTCGTATTTGTATTGTTCACACAAACTGCAATAACTTTTGCTCAAGGCAATAAAACTAATTTCAACAATAATACCCAAACATCCAAACAGATTCAAATCAACACACAAACCGACTATGATTGGGGAGATGAAGGAATTAGTGATGACGATGACGACGAAAATGAAAAATAAACCAGCTTGTATAAGTAAAACTTTTTTACTAGGGAGTTATTTATAAAATAATTCCCTATTTTTATGCAAAAATTTTCAATGCGCCCAAAAACAATCCTTTTGTTTTTATCGATAAGCTTTGTACTTATTTGCAATTCTTGCAAACAGCAAACAGATTCCAATAATCCAATACAACCCCAAAAAGATTCTTTGGCAACAGCACTTTATCAAAAAGGGCAACTGTTTCATAAAAAAAATCAAAGAGACAGCGCTTATTATTTTCTTAATCGTGCTCTAAAAATATTTTTAAGCCGAAAAGATTCTACCCATATCAACAAAACTTATTATGCGCTTTCTTTACTTGACTATGAAAACTCCGATTTTCCGGTTACGGAATATCATTGCGTAAGCACTTTGCAATATACACGGGCAGATAATCTAAAACGCAGGGCAATGGTATATAATATTCTAGGACTCACCTCATATAGAAAAGAGAACTATCAAGAAGCCATTGCCTATTATCAAAAAATCAAGAATTTATATGTCGAAAATTTCGATCAATACCCGAGCAGACAACAAAATTATTATAACAACTTAGGGCTGATTTATAAAAACATGAAACAATATGACAAAGCCATTTTTCATTTTAATCAAATCTTGAAAATGGACAGCCTGCAACAAAAAAGACCGGTTATCTATGCCCGTGCTTTGGACAACAAAGCTTGGATTTTATGGTTAAAAGGAAACACCGAACAAGTTTTTGAATTGTTGCAAAAAGCAAAAAGCATCAGAGAACAAACAGA
>CAZAXU010000016.1:0-41461 GCA_964489245.1 uncultured Flavobacteriaceae bacterium | reverse complement strand
CCGAACAAGTTTTTGAATTGTTGCAAAAAGCAAAAAGCATCAGAGAACAAACAGAAGACAAAGGAGGAATCATTATCAGCAATTTGCATCTGGCAGAATATTATCACAAAAACAACCGAAACAAACTTGCCAAACAGCATGCCGAGACTGCACTCAACATCAGCGAAGAAATCAAAAATTTGGAAGAAGAACTTCATGCTTTGTCTTTGTTGGCGGAAATCAATCCTAAAAACTCTCTCTCCTATTTCAAAGACTATAGAAAGCTCAAAGACAGCCTGATCAAAACTGAACGCTATTTCAAGGAACAAGCCGCCAGAATTCGTTATGAAAGCTATGAAAAACAACAAGAAATCAATGACAAAGAAGCACAAATCATTCGAAATAAAAGAAACATAAAAATTGCTTTGGCATTTATGGGGCTAATTCTTTTTGCGGCAATTATATTGTTTTTTCAAAAAAGAAAAATTGCACAACACAAAAGACAAATTGAAGAGCATAACAAGGTGCTTGAAGCACAAAAAAAACTAATCGAAAATCTGCAAAGAGAACTGCATCACCGCATTAAAAATAATCTTGCCATCATAGACACATTCATCGAGGTAGCGAAAGACGATTTTGAAGACGAAAATTTTATAGATAAACTCACAGAGCTTCAAAACAGAATTCAGAGCATCAACGAATTGCACAGACAACTCTATAAAAGTAAAGATATCACACTAATCAATTTGAATGACTATGTCAAAACACTTGTTGGCAATATCCAAGAATCTTTCCCCGACAACAAAATCACGATTACACAAAACATTGATGATAAATTAAAATTCAGTGCAGACGAATCCTTTGCCATCGGGCTGATTATCAACGAATTTCTAACCAACTCATACAAATATGCTTTTGATAATAAAACCGGAAATATCCGAATTGAAATAAGCCAGAATAACCAAGTGCGCACATTGCAACTATCTGACAACGGCAAAGGATTGCCCAAAGATTTTGATATTGAAACCTCCACTTCATTCGGCATTCGTATGATGCAACTTTTGAGCCAACAATTAAAAGCTGCTTTTGAATTGGATGGAAAAAACGGCACATCTTTGCGCATTCAATTAAAAAAATAAAACCATATCAAGATTATTATTTCGTCTCTAAACCACAGAGTAAATATAATTTGCACTGAATATTTGCCCCATGACTAAATAAAAATTGAACAGCTATTTATAAAGCTTATTCATGTTCGTTTTTAAAAAAGTCAATATGTTAATAATATTAAAATTCTTGCTTCCCCGATGAGTTTTTGCTAATTTCGTCTTTTTTTGAAAGATTATTCATCATGAAAGAACATATCACAAAAGATCACATTCTGATTGTAGAAGACGAGGCTTTGCTCTATGAGCGCATGCGTAGAATTCTACTAAAAGAAAACTATTCCATTGACATGTACACCCCGAGTGTTGATGAAGCCTTGCAAAGAATCAATGCCAAACGCCCTGATCTTGTTCTGTTGGATATCAATCTTAACGGAGAAAAAACAGGTCTTGATTTAGGAAAACTCTTATCTGAAAAATTTGACATTCCGTTTATCTACGTAACCTCTTTGGATGATGATGAAACTTTTAAAAAAGGTTTAGACACAAAACATGAGAATTTTATTGTAAAAACCAAGCCTAGACTAAATGCCAAAGATATCATACGCGCCATCCAAACCATCTTGAATAAAAATGAATCTAGAAGAAATGTTCAAAATCGAGAAGGATTTCTTGCGCTTACTGATTTTCTCAGCAACATTCAAGATAAAGGCATGAGAAGTGTTTCAAAAGCTCCGATTAAATTTGAAAATATTGTTTTTATTTCCAAAGACATGTATCTCGATAAAACCAGAGAAAAAAGAAGGCTGCCCAACAACTACCTTTGGCTTCAAACCGATATGGACGATAAAATATTTTTCGTCCAAGGAACACTCAGAAATACATTGAAACAATTGCCTTCAAATTTTATCAGGATAAGTAACAGCTTTATTGTCAATTTAACACACAAAAATTTTAAAGGATATGTCAGTAAAGAACGCCTTTTGGTGTCCGAACAAATACTAAACATCGGTAGAGCCTACTCATCAGAAGTCAGAAAACAGATGAAAATATTCTACAATTGATAAACCTGTTTTCAACAATTGACGTTTTTGACTCTTTTTTTATCTGATTTCAGCTAATTCCTGAGGTGAAAAAATGCGCTTTTTTAATCTAAAAAAGCAGTTTTTCATTCAAAACATACAGTTTTTCATTTTAAAAATGCAGTTTTTCATTTTTTTTTGGGCACAAAACACACACCATCTAACTTGCAAATAGAAATGGAAGGTATCTCAAAATATTCAGGTTGAGATAATTTTCGGATGCATAAAAATGTTTTGAAAATAAAATTATTTTACATATCAGTGGTTGCTCTATTGCTCAGTTCTTGTAATTCTAACAAGGTTAAGTTTAATAATAAGTTTGTCAAAGTGTTTCGTGGCGATAGACAATTGAATGCTTATTTTTTTGATTTCAACCGGACAATCATCTTCACCGAAAAAGATGATAAGGTTGTACTAAACGATGAAAGTGGCTATAAAATATTCGGAAAATTAAAAGATGGTGCCATTCAATTTGACAACGGATGTAAAATAAAATTTCATGAAGACGAAAGCATTGAAAAAATTTGCAAAACCGAACAATATGCACGCACTGTGAAATACTGGCCGATAAGAAAAGTAAAAGAATATTTGAGCTCAAAACAATATGCAGAATATAAAGAATATATCAATTCATCTGTATCCTCTTTAACAGACGGCTACTACACCATTCCGGATTCGGAGTGGCTGAACGAAGCAGACAGGGCACGAATAAATCAAGAAAAAAAAGCACAAAATCCATACTATCCTTTTATGAGTTTCGGAGATTTTAACGGAGACGGAATATTGCCGGATATTGCAGTAATCGCAACAAACCAAGCCTTATCCGATCTATATAAAAGCGAAAATACAATGTTGTTTGTTTTTCATGCAGGAATAAAAAAACCCGTAATGAATACGGATATTGTTTATCCTTGGATTGAAGATGAAAATATATTTAACAATACGGAAACAGCAGAAACCGGAAAGCAAATAAAAACCTATAAAAGTTCTAGCGAGATGAGTAGTCTCTATTGGAATGGCGATGAATATGAAAATAAATAGTGTATAGTCAGAAGTGGTGTTTTGAAAACAACATCCCCATTTATTTTGTTACTTTGAGTAATTGTCAACCTAACAACCAAAACACCACCGACGACTGTATCTTTGAAAATACAGCAGCAACACAACGGATGATGAAGCATGATTTATTTGTCACTAAACGGGTACCCTAAAGTGGCGTTTGTTTATAGTTAAACCAAAACAACTTTTGTAGAATTGTTTTGCGAGTTTGTGTGTAATCAACGGTGGCGCACACCTTATTTTGTTTTTTAATATCCTATCTTATTCTTAAAAGGCGCAAAAAGGGAAATTAAAAACAAAGCACTGCCGTTGATTCTTTTTTTGATTGCAGGATTCAACATCGCTAAATATTTTATCTTACTTTTGCCGTCAATTAATGAACATTATATGGGAATCAAAGAAGAAATTGCAAAAAGAAGAACATTTGGCATTATTTCACACCCCGACGCCGGAAAAACCACATTAACGGAGAAGCTGCTGTTGTTTGGCGGAGCCATTCAAGAAGCCGGTGCCGTGAAATCAAACAAAATAAAAAAAGCGGCAACTTCCGACTTTATGGAAATTGAAAAACAAAGAGGCATTTCCGTGGCAACCTCTGTATTAGCTTTTTACTATAAAGACAAAAAAATCAACATCTTAGACACTCCCGGGCATAAAGACTTTGCCGAGGATACCTACAGAACCTTAACCGCCGTTGATAGTGTTATCGTGGTGATTGACGTGGCAAAAGGAGTCGAGGAACAAACCGAAAAACTGGTACAAGTCTGTAGAATGAGAAATATTCCTATTATTGTTTTTATCAACAAACTCGATCGTGAAGGAAAAGACGGTTTTGAATTACTCGACGAAATTGAACAAAAACTCGGACTGCACGTAACTCCCTTGAGTTTCCCTATTGGTATGGGAGCAGATTTTACGGGAGTTTATAATATTCGGGAACAAAAAATAAAACTCTATTTCGGAGAAATAAAACAACAAATATCCGAATCGGAAGAAATTAAAAATATTGATGACCCCCGACTTGCAGAACTCATTGGAACTGAAAAAGCAGAAGAGCTCAAAGATAATTTGGAACTAATTGAAGGTGTCTATCCGAGTTTTGACCACAAAGCCTATCTCAGCGGAAATCAGCATCCCGTTTTTTTTGGTTCGGCACTCAATAATTTTGGTGTGCAAGAACTTCTGGATTGCTTCATAGAAATTGCTCCGCAACCGCAACCAAAAGAAGCCAATACCAGAATTGTGCTCCCTGAAGAAAACAAAATGACCGGATTTGTATTTAAAATACACGCCAATCTCGACCCCAAACATAGAGACAGAATTGCTTTTGTGAAAATTGTGTCCGGAATTTTTAAAAGAAATCAAGCCTACTATCATACCAAACTGAAAAAAAACTATAAGTTCTCCAGTCCAAACACATTTTTTGCACAAAAAAAACAGGTTGTTGATGAATCTTTTCCGGGAGATATCGTAGGGCTACACGATACCGGAAATTTTAAAATCGGAGACACTTTCACTGAAGGGGAACAATTAAAATTCAAAGGAATTCCGAATTTTTCTCCCGAACATTTCAGATATATCAACAATGCCGACCCCATGAAATCCAAGCAACTTGCAAAAGGCATAGACCAACTGATGGACGAAGGGGTGGCACAGCTTTTTACGCTTGATATGAATGGAAGAAAAGTCATCGGAACCGTCGGTGCATTGCAATATGAAGTTATTCAATACAGACTGGAACACGAATATGCCGCCAAATGTACTTATGAACCCCTGAGTGTCTATAAAGCCTTTTGGATTGAACCTGAAGATGCATCAAATGAAGAATACAAAGACTTCATTCGTGTCAAACAACGCTATTTGGCAAAAGACAAATATGGAAAACAAGTTTTTTTGGCAGATTCTCCTTTCTCTTTTGAAATGACCAAAACCAAATATCCCGGCATTAAATTACATGAAAAATCAGAATTTTGATTCGTGTTAAATCTGAGATTGTAATATTTCAGACATGAAAAATTAATTTTTCAAAAATATTACAACCAGATTTTTCGGCACGATTTTAGTTGACCAACCTATTGAAATAATTCCTATTTTTGCACAGAATTTTATAAACCTATAAAAATTAAAACATATGCCAGTAGTAGTAACTGATCAAACTTTTGACGAAGTTGTCTTAAAATCCGATAAACCGGTTGTGGTTGATTTCTGGGCCGTTTGGTGTGGTCCTTGTAGAATGATTGCTCCCGTGATGGATCAATTGGAGAAAAAATACGGAGAAAAAATTGTCGTTGCCAAAGTTGACGTGGATAAAGAACAAAAATATGCCGCAGAATTTGGTGTGCGCAATATCCCAACGGTTTTGGTTTTCCAAAATGGAGAAGCCATTGGAAGACAAGTGGGTGTTGCCCCCTTTGATGTCTTTGACAAAGCACTTTCTCAACTAGTTGAATAGATTTTGAAAACAATTTATATAAAAACGGCGGCTCAATGAGCCGCCGTTTTTATACTTAATGGTATAATATTTATTTTTTCTTTTTTGCCATTTCATCTGCCATCAACAGTGCATTATATGCATTGACAATTCTTCCCGATTTAGACAGCTTGCTGAATTTAACCAGTTTTGCTTCTCCTTTATAATCATCTTCTTGTGGAGAAATCACTTCAATTTGGGGAGCAAGACCCGAATCCATAATGATATGTTTCACTTCAGATGCAGACAATTCGGGATATCTTGAACGAATCAATGCCGCAACACCGGCAGCATCAGGAGATGCCATGGATGTTCCTTGCAAAAATTTGAACTCTCCAAATGGAACCGTGGCATAAATCTTTTGTCCGGGAGAAAAAATATCAACGGTTTTGTGTCCGTAGTTGCTGAAAGATGCCACCATATCTGCTCCATAATTCGGACCAATGGCTCCTATATTCAAGAAATTGTCAACAAATTCTTTCCCATTATCTCCATCATTCGGATAACTCATTCTATCGCCTAATTTGTCCATATCTTTTCCATCATTTCCTGCTGCGTTCACAATCAACACATCATGTTCTTCTGCATATTTAATAGCATCCCAAACCCATTCTTTATGAGGTGAAAAATATTTTCCAAAGCTTGTATTAATCACTTTTGCTCCGTTATCAACTGCATAACGAAAAGCCAAAGCAACATCTTTGTCATATTCGTCTCCGTCAGGAACGGCACGAACAGACATCAATTTCACATGATCGGAAACACCATCACCACCAATACCGTTATGTCTCACTTGTGCAATGATTCCTCCCACATGTGTGGCATGCAACTCGTCTGCATCCGGAGGAATTACATTCGGATTTCCATAATCTCTATCGTTGAAATCATCAGGATTATCTCCTTGGATACGTCCATTAAAATCAACATTTAAATTATATTTCATTTGACCATCTACATAGTGTTGAAAAGCTTTCAGTCTGTCGGGCGTCAAACCTCCCAAGAACATTTGTTTGGCACGCATCAGCGTTTTATCATCTGTTTTAATTCCTTCAACCGCTTCTTTGGTCAGCTTATCTGTTTTCAAATATTTTTTCATTGCTTCAAAACCGGGATTTGCCACTGCCTTCAATCCGTTTAGTCTTTTTTCCAATGGTTTCATCTCTTTCAGTTTTTTTGCCAATACTTTTTCTGCTTTTTGATACATCTTGAACATATCTTTATCGGCAACAGAGACATCATCAATGGTTTTGTCTTTCCATTGTGAACGATATTTTGCTACGATTCTGGTCATTTCCAATTGTTCAGGTCCGGCCATTTTCCCGTCTTTGGCACCTAAAAAATTCCATCCGTGCACATCATCAACATAACCGTTTTTATCATCGTCAATGCCATTTCCGGGTATCTCATCTTCATTGGTCCAAATCACATCTTTCAAGTCAGGATGATTGATATCCATTCCTGCATCAATCACAGCAACGATAATATCATGGGCAGGCTTGTCTTTTAAAATGGTTTTATAAGCCAATTCCACACTCATTCCCGGATAGTGACTATCCATCGGATTGGTTAATTGCCAATTTTTTAGTTGCTCATCTTTATAAACACTTCCTATCATTTGAGGAAGTGGCTCAAAGCCTTTTTCTTTCACCGCTTGTTCTGCAGGTGCCTTGGTGGCTACTTTAGTGGAACTACAACTTGCCATTGTCAATCCTACGACTAAAGATAAACCGAGTAGTTTTAATTTATTCATATCTGTTTGTTTATATTAATTAAAAATTTCTTCAAATTTAAAGGTTTTATCCAAACGAACTCCTTTTTCGGTGTGTTTTAATGTACAGAGTTCGTGATATGGGTCATGTTCTAGAAATAAAAACCATTTTTCGTCGGCAGCTCGGGCAAAAATTTCCTGCCTTTCTGCAATAGTCAACAATGGTCTGGTATCATATCCCATCACATAGGGCAAAGGAATGTGTCCAAGCGTGGGTAAAAAGTCTGCCATATAGACAATTTTTTTGTCTTGATATGAAATCATCGGAAGCATTTGTTTTTCCGTATGTCCGTCAACAAATAACACATCAAAATTTAGATCGGAACTGCTTGAAACTTTGGTTTTATCCGGTGTTGCTATAAAATTCAATTGACCGCTCTCTTGAATCGGTATAATATTTTCTTTTAAAAAACTGGCTTTTTCTCTGGGATTGGGATATACTGCCCAATGCCAATGCAAATCATTTGACCAGAATTTTGCATTCTTGAAAGCGGGTTCATAAAATCCTTTTTGATTTTTTATAATGGAGCCTCCACAGTGATCAAAGTGCAAATGTGTCATGAAAACGTCGGTGATATCATTCCGATGGAAACCGTATTTTTTTAAGGTCTTATCAAACTCATTTTGTTTAGAAGGTTTATAGTAGCCAAAAAATTTTTCAGATTGCTTATCTCCCATGCCGGTATCAATCAAAATCAGTTGATTTTCATTTTCAATCAATAGACTTCTGGTGGTCATTTCAATCAGATTATTTTCATCAGCCGGATTTGTGCGTTGCCAAATTGTTTTGGGCACAACACCAAACATGGCTCCTCCATCCAATTTAAAATCACCGTGAGATATTGTATATAATTTCATAGGTGTAAAGATAAAATTTCCAACCGACAAAAATAAGTGCCTTAACTAAATTTTAACGAGTAACAAACAAATTTACATCAAAAAAAAATAGATAATCCGAGTTTGAAAAAAATTTCAAAAGAATGAATTTTATATTTAAGAAAATCGCTTTTTAAAATAAACTTTTTGTCCTTCTCTTTTGATGATAAAATAAACAAGTTGCTCAATCAAATTTTCCATATTCGAAAAATCGAGTTGATTCATATGTTTTTCGGGAATATCGATACGATACATAAGATTGCTGAATAAATCAGCATAATTTGTGATCAAAGTTTCAATGAAAAATTTTAAATGATTGATTAAATCTTCGGCAGAATCAACCGTGGAAAACTCATCTGTATCAATGCCTGACATCTGAATATCTTTCTTGATTTGTTTTACCAAATCATCAAATAGCTCCAATTGTTGTTGTGTGACTAAATATTTTGTAGTTCTCCGGACAATTTCAGACATTAGTCATTCAATTTAAGCACAGCCATAAATGCAGATTGCGGAATTTGGACATTGCCCACTTGACGCATACGTTTTTTTCCTTTCTTTTGTTTTTCCAACAGTTTACGCTTTCTGGTGATATCTCCGCCATAACACTTTGCTGTCACATCTTTTCTCAAAGCTTTGATGGTTTCTCTTGCAATGATTTTTGCTCCGATTGCCGCTTGAACAGGAATATCAAATTGTTGTCTGGGAATTAATCCTCGAAGTTTATGCACCATTTTTTTTCCAATATCATATGCATTGTCTGCATGAACCAAAGCTGAAAGCGCATCTACCGCTTGTCCATTAAGCAAAATATCTACTTTCACCAATTTGGACTTTCTCATGCCTATCGGATGATAGTCAAATGAAGCATAGCCTTTTGAAACCGTCTTAAGCCGATCATAGAAATCAAATACAATTTCTGCCAAAGGCATATCAAACGTAAGTTCTACACGTTCCGGAGTCAAATATACTTGATTTTTGATTTCTCCGCGTTTTTCTAAAGCCAAAGTCATAATGGCACCGACAAAATCGGACTTAGTAATGATGCTCGCCTTGATATAGGGTTCTTCAACCCTGTCTAATTTAGAAGGATCCGGCAATTCTGACGGATTGGTTACTAAAATTTTTTTATCTACGTGTTTTTTGGTATAAGCATGATAAGAAACGTTGGGAACTGTTGTGATGATGCTCATATCAAACTCTCTTTCCAAACGCTCTTGAATGATTTCCAAATGCAACATACCGAGAAAACCCGCTCTAAATCCAAAACCCAGTGCGGCAGAGGATTCCGGCTCAAAAGTCAAACTGGCATCATTCAAACGCAATTTTTCCATGGCTGTTCTGAGTTCTTCATATTCATCGGTTTCCACCGGATAAATTCCTGCAAACACCATGGGTTTGACATCTTCAAAACCCTCAATGATCTTTTGTGTAGGATTATTTGCATCCGTTATCGTATCTCCGACTTTCACTTCTCTGGCATCTTTTATTCCGGAAACCAAATAGCCTACATCGCCGGCACTAATAACATCTGTTGGCAATTGTTTTAATTTCAAATAGCCGACTTCATCAGCATTATAGGTTCTGTCTGTTGCTACAAATTTCACGCGTTGTCCTTTTCTGATTTGTCCGTCTAAAACTTTAAAATAAACTTCAATACCTCGATAAGAATTATAAACGGAATCAAAAATCAAAGCTCGCAAGGGCTCTCCGGAGTCTCCTTTGGGCGCCGGAATTTTTTCAATGATAGCATCTATAATTTCATCCATTCCTTCACCCGTTTTGGCACTTGCCCAAATCACATCTTCAGGAGTGCAACCCAACAAATCCACAATTTCATCGGTGACTTCGTGCGGGTTGGCACTTGGCAGGTCAACTTTATTCAATACCGGAATAATTTCCAAATCATTTTCCAATGCCAAGTATAGATTTGAAATTGTCTGCGCCTGAATACCTTGCGCTGCATCCACAACCAAAAGTGCTCCTTCACAAGCCACAATTGCTCTGGAAACTTCATAAGAAAAATCTACGTGTCCGGGTGTGTCGATCAAATTTAACTTATAAGAGTTTCCTCTGTGCTTATAGTCCATTTGAATAGCATGACTTTTTATGGTAATGCCTCGCTCGCGTTCCAATTCCATATCATCCAAAACTTGGTCTTTCTTTTCCCTGTCTGTAATGGTTCCCGTAAATTCCAACAATCTGTCAGCTAAAGTGCTTTTGCCATGATCAATATGGGCAATGATTGAAAAGTTTCTGATGTTCTTTATTTCTGCCATTATTCCGCTTCGTAATTTGTCGCAAATATACACAAAAAAAGCCGCTTCTTCGAGCAGCCTTTTTTATGAATAATATATTTGATCTTGTTTTATCTACCTCCTAAAAATTTCTTTCCGAAGTTGAAAACATCATCAATGATGCTTCCGTCATTATCTTGATCAATCAATTTTTCAATGAAACTTTGATGTTCTTCCGCTTGTTTTTGTCCGCCAAGCATACCGCCTATGATATTGCCCAAATCCATCGGATTGGAAACATTGGACTGACGTGTTTGTTTTCCTAACATGCCCATCACCATTGGTGCTGCCATTTTCAGAATATTCATGGCAGAGCCTAAATCAATCCCACTGGATTTGCTCACGGCTTTTGCCACATTTTCTTGTTTGTCTCCCAAAACATGACCCAATATTTTCCCGCCGTCTTCCATCACATCATCATTTACATTTCCGCCGCCGAAAATATCCATTACGCTGTCTAAAATACCTCCGTCATGTTTTTTGGTCAAAGCTTCCATCAAACCTGATGCGGTATCCGGATTTGAAGCTTTGCTTTTTAAAGCTCCCATTAACATAGGAAGCGCTGCTGCAAGAGCAGATTGTGTTTTGTTAGAATCTTGTCCTAGTTGAGAACTGGCGCCATTAATAATCATCTGCCCCATAGGACCCTGAAGTAAGTCTAAAATACCTGACATAATTGTTGTTGTTTTTAAGATTAATTTTTGCTAAAGTAAATAAAATTATGTTAAAATCATAATTTGAAAAAAACAGTCAATTATTATGCCTAAATAGAATTGTTTTTGATAAATTGGTTGAAAATTTATTTCAATGAAAAAATTATCTATCAATCTGAAAAACATTTTATTATCTCTGCTACTGTTGTTGCTTGGTTCGTCTTGCAGCTCCACCAAAAATATAACTACCGATACATCGACGACAGACGACCATCAAATTTCGGTGAACTTGATTCAGGTTAATGATGTTTATGAAATTGCTCCGCTTGAAGGCGGAAAATCCGGTGGCATGGCAAGGGTAGAAACCATTCACCAACAGATATTAAAAAAAAATCCGAATACGCTCTTATTTATGGCGGGAGATTTTCTCAACCCATCTCTAATCGGCACCATGAAATATCAAGGAGAAAGAATTCGCGGAAAACAGATGGTCGAGGTGATGAACAAAATGTGTTTTGATTTGGTTGCTTTCGGCAATCATGAGTTTGATTTGAAATATAAAGATTTGCAAAAACGGCTTGATGAATCCGACTTTCCTTGGCTGCTTGGAAATGCATTGTTGGTGAATGATACAAACACAACTCCTTTTTATAAAACAAAGGATGGAGAAAAATATGCCATTCCGAAAACCTATGTTATCAAATTAAAAGACAAGGATGGCACCGAGCTGAAACTGGGATTTTTCTCTGAAGTGGTGAATTCCAATCCTAAAGACTATGTCAGATATTTGAATCCCTTTGAACAAGCTGCTAAAGATTTTAACAGCTTGAAAAACAAAACAGATTTGGTTATCGGTCTCACACACCTGAATAAAGAAAACGATCTTAAAATTCTCGACATGCTTCCCGATGTTCCGCTGATTATAGGCGGACATGAACATTACAATATGCTGCTCACGGCAAAATCAGGTGGAAAAGTTGCCAAGGCAGATGCCAATGCAAAAACTTTATATATTCATCATATCGACTATAATACGCTCACAAAAAAATATAAAATTTCATCTAAACTAATTACTATTGATGACAGTATTGAATGTGATCCTGATGTGAAAAAAATTGTTGATAAATGGCAAAACATCATGATGAAAAAAATATCCGGTGTTGCGGAAAATCCAAATAGGGTTACAATGACGGCAACTCAAGCTTTGGATGCCAGAGAAAAATCCATCAGACATCATCAAACCAACTTTGGCAAACTCATTACGGATGCCATGCTTTTTACATCAAAAAAGAATGCAGAACTTGCCTTTTTGAATAGTGGCTCTATCAGAATTGACGACAAAATTTCAGGTGAAATTGTTGCCATTGACTGGTTCAGAGCCATGCCTTTCGGAGGGGGTATTTATGATGTTGAAATCAAAGGGAATCTTTTGAAACAAGTGCTGGACTACGGAGAAAATCATCCGGGAACAGGTGCCTATCTGCAACGCAGTAAAAATATCAAAAAAGCCGATGACGGACAATGGTTTATCAATGGTGTTTATCTGGACGAAAGAAAAACATATCGAGTCATCACCTCGGACTATTTGCTGAAAGGCTACGATATTCCCATGCTGAAAGAAGGTGCCGATGGCGTGCTTAGCGTAGATAAACCTAACAAAAACGATGTGCGAAAAGATATTAGAAAAGTGATAATTGAATATTTAAAAAAATAGCTATCTTTTTTGTTCAATTTCAAAAGAAACAGGCAATTCATAACGCATTCTTATCGGCTTTTCGTCGAGTTTTGCCGGTTGTATTTTCGGAAGCTGTTTCAGCGTTTTTGTCATTTCTTTTATAATTTCCGGATAGGCAGATTTAATCTCCATGTTTTCAATCTCTCCGGATTCATCAATAATAAAAGCCACGTGAACATTGACCTCTTTCTCGTCTTTAATTTTGTGTAAAACACCGGAATCAAAATGACTTTCAATAAAATTCAATAGCTTGTCATGCATACATTTCATTTGCTCGTTTGAGTGTTCACAACCCGGATATACAGGCATTTGATTCGGTTTCTGCGCCTGAATATTGTTGCTCAAAAAAAGAAAAACCATAAAAATTATGTTATAAAAATTCATTTTCATCCGTTTAAATATTTATTAAGTTTTCGAAGACAAAAGTATAAAAAAATAAGTTATTCCGGTTTACATAAAAATACGACTAATAATAAAAATGCATAGTCAAAGAACAACACCTCTCAGTTCACAATCCGGCATTTATGGTTATTTTTTATTATATTTGTGTATCGACCTGTTTTTTGAAAAAAATATGAAAAATCTATTTTATTTGCTCCTCTTGTTTGGTCTGTTTTCTTGTAATCCTAAACAAGAAAAACAGCAGACAATTCGTACTGATTTCACAAAAAAAGAACAAGATATTCTCTCTGCCGCCAGAAGAATTATCGATAGTGCTTATTATGGCACTCTGATTACTTTAGACCAAGACAATCAGCCCAAAGCACGTGTTATGGAACCTTTCAGACCAAATAAAGATTTCACTATTTGGTTGGCAACCACACCAAGAAGCAGAAAAGTGCAAGAAATCAGAAACAATCCGATTGCGACCATGCACTATTTCGATAAAAATCGTATTGGATATGTTTCGCTTATGGGGAAAGCTTTTATTATTGATGATGATAAAATCAAATCTCAAAAATGGAAAGCCGGATGGGATAGGTTCTATAAAAACCAAAAAGACGACTATTTATTGATCAAATTTATTCCGAAAACCTTGGAACTCATCAGCATTCCGGAAGGCTTTGTTGGAGACAAAAAAACATGGATGCCGCATCAAGTGAAATTTTATTAATCTATTGTGATGATCGATGAAAAAAAAATATCGAAATTCAGATGGGGATTATTTTTGCTTGCTCCCTTGATTGCACTGTTTTTTATTCTTTTTCCTGAAAGCTTAGATCCGGACAAACCCGTTATTGCCTACGCTGCCGGCATTGCCATCCTGATGTCTATCTGGTGGATGACAGAAATTGTTCCTTTAGCTGTAACGGCACTCTTGCCTGTCGCTCTTTTCCCTCTTCTGGGAATTATGAACGGAAAAGCAGTTGCCACCACTTATTTCAATCACCTTATTTTTTTATTTATCGGCGGATTTCTTATTGCATTAGCTATGGAAAGATGGCGTCTACATCGAAGAATTGCGCTTAAATTGTTGTTGACTGTCGGCATGAGTCCCGCCAGAATATTATTGGCATTTATGCTAACATCTGCTTTTTTGTCAATGTGGATATCTAACACGGCAACCACCATGATGATGTTGCCAATCTTGTTATCTATTATCTCTAAGCTCGAGGAAATCAACAGCAAAGAAGATGTGCAATGGATGGGGAAAGGCTTATTGCTTTCTATTGCTTATGCCGCCTCAATTGGCGGAATAGCCACACTGATCGGAACACCTCCAAATTTATCTTTTGTCAGAATTTTTAAAATCTATTTTCCGGATGGACCGGATATTTCATTTGCACAATGGATGATATTTGCATTCCCTCTATCCATGATACTACTGTTTATCGCCTATTTTTATCTATATCTCATTTTTATTAAAGGCACAAAAGCCAACTTCAAAAATGTGGGTAAAAGTATTATACAAGAAGAATATCAGAAGCTGGGAAAAATGAACTATGAAGAAAAATGGGTCTTGAGTCTATTTGTTGCCTTAGCACTTTTATGGCTTTTCCGCAAACCTATTTTTATAAGCAATTTTACGATTCCGGGATGGTCTGCAATGTTCTCAAATCCAAAATGGATTACTGATGGAAATGTCGCTATTTTTATCGGTATCCTTTTGTTTTTAATTCCAACAAAAAATAAAAGAAAAGGCAATTTTCTGATGGATTGGAAAACTGCCGAAAGAATTCCTTGGGGTATCATTCTGCTATTTGGTGGAGGTTTTGCGCTTGCCAGCGGTTTTAAAGAATCCGGTTTATCTTCTTATATTGGTGAGACACTCACCGGACTGAGAGATATCCATCCGATTATTATTCTACTTCTAATTACGGCAACCATTACATTCCTAACCGAATTAACTTCAAATACAGCCACCGTAGAAACCTTTCTGCCCATTTTAGCTGCTATGGCACTCGCCATAAATATCAACCCGCTATTTTTAATGATTCCTGCCACTATTGCCGGTTCCTTTGCCTTTATGTTGCCTGTTGCCACACCTCCAAATGCTATTGTTTTCGGATCCAAAAAATTAGAGGTTAAAGATATGATGCGCTCCGGTCTTTGGCTTAATCTGATTGGAATAATTATTTTAACAATAGTAGCTTATTTCTATATGACTCAGGTTTTTGATATAGATATTAATATATTACCATCTTGGGCAAAAAGTTTATAAATTCTAAACTTCTCAATAAAACAGGATTTGGTAATTTTGCCTTGTTTTCAACAAAATTCTCTTTGACTTATACAAAACAACACACTTGACTTAACACGAGTAAGGTTTTGAAAATCTGCCGAGAATAAAAAGCAAAAAGAGACCTCCCAAAAAGTTGTTATTCCGAGCAAAGCGAGGAGTCAGTAAATTGCTTCTTTATTCATCATCACTATGACAGTATATATTATCTTTTGAGATAGTCTCTTTGCTTAGTTTATATTCAATGCATATTGTTTATTTTCCGGGGCATTCTTTGATTACACTCGGCTTGATATTTTTATCTCCATAGTTTTTATCAAAGGCTTTGGCAAATTCTTTGGCTAATTTTTTTGCCGTTATTTCATAAGCATCATGATCTGCCCATGTGTTTTTTGGAATCAGAATGGCATTTGGCACATCAGGAATTTCCGTTGGAATATTTAGATGAAATAACTCATCATAAATATATTCTGCATTTTTGAGTGTGCCGTCCAGTGCGGCATCTACCATCTTGCGTGTATAAGCCAACTTCATTCTTTTCCCTACTCCATAAGGACCACCGGTCCATCCGGTATTGATTAAATATACATCGGTTTTATGTTTTTTCATTTTTTTTCCGAGCATATCTGCATAAATATCAGGATTTAAAGGCATGAATGGCTGTCCGAAAAATCTGGAAAATGTGGCTTGTGGTTCTGTGACTCCGGTTTCTGTTCCTGCCAATTTTGAAGTGTATCCCATCAAGAACCAAAACATGGCTTGATTTGAATTAAGTTTTGAGATAGGAGGCAAAACACCATAAGCGTCTGCCGTTAAAAACAGAATTGTTTTCGGATGTCCGGACTTTGAAGATTTTTTGATATTATCCAAATAATAAAGAGGATAAGATGCTCTTGAATTTGGTGTTAGTCGCGTATCGAAAAAGTCAAATTTTCCATTAGGATATAACATTGCATTTTCAATGATGGAACCGTGCTTGGTATATTTATCTTTATGCAACACCGCATCATAGATATCAGGCTCTTTTGCGTGAGTAATGTCAATCATTTTGGCATAACACCCATTTTCAAAATTGGCAACACCTTTATCTCCCCATCCATGTTCATCGTCACCCAACAGTTTTCTTTTCGGATCTGCTGATAAAGTGGTTTTTCCGGTTCCCGACAAACCCAATAATAAAGCGGCATCTCCTTCATCTCCTTCATTGGCAGAACAATGCAGCGGAAGAATGTTATGAAACGGAAGTAAATAATTCATCGTTGTGAACAACATTTTTTTCATACTTCCCATATAAGCAGAACCTATGATAACGCCTATTTTTTTATCAAAATCCGCCGCAACAGCCATATTTGTAGTCTCACAGTGAATATCATCTGCGGAGGGAACCTTAGCGTCAATTTCATCGTTAGAGAGTTTTCTCAATAGACCTTTATATTTTTTTGCTTTCAATTTATGATAAGGAACGTGAAGCAGGATAAATTCTTCATCTTTAAAAATACTTTTCTTAATATTTTTTGGCACCGGTCTGAACATATTATCTGTGAATAAAGCCGCCAAAGCACGTGTCGTAATGGTTTTAACCGGCAATGCATAGTTGACATCAGCTCCGATAACTCTATCTGTCATATACAACTTACCCGCTTGTTTGAGATAAGTTAAAGCGTCTTCAACCAATAAATTGAACGTATTTTCATCAATAGGTAAATTGTTTGGAGAACTCCAGTCAATTTTTGCCGAGGATTTCTCCCTTTTTACAATCACCGTATCTTTGGGACTTCTTCCGGTAGATTCTTTAGGAGTCCAAGTGGCTAAAGTCCCATTTTTTGAAACCAAAGCCTCCTTGTTTTGTACAGACTCTTTAATCATCGTCTTTCTTGAAGGGTTCTTGTCAATTAGTTTTGAATGCTCCTTTATAAAATGATAAATCTTCTTTCTGTTTTTCATATATCTATATTTTATTGTTAATTTATTTATTATGTTTTGTCATGATTTTTACAAAAAATCACGCCAAAACAAAACTACAACGGGATTTTAAACTCCCAACTTTATAAACTTTTTACTTTAAACTTTGAACTCGTATCCATCGGTCATCTGTCATCCTGCTTTTTTTTCTTATTTATCTATATATCTAATTTATCAGTCATGAATGTTTCATATATCTAAAATTTTGTAATTAATTATAAAATTTTTGTCCAATGCTAATGATTGTCGGAACTATTATGCAAAACGATTTTGTTTCCGAGCTCCACAAATCTAATAAATATTTTTTAAACTTAAATCTGACAATAATCTTTTTATTGTAGTCCCATTTTTTTACATTTGTTCGATAAATTCATAAATCATGAGAAAAATACTTTTAATAGGAGCCGGAAAATCTTCATCTTCGTTGATTGAATATTTAAAAAATAAATCCGTTCAAGAACAATTACATTTGACTATTGTTGATAAGAATTTGGACTTAGCTGAAAAAATTGCCGGAAATCATCCGAATATAAAATTAAACAACGTAAATATTTTTGATGACAACGAACGTCAAAACTTAATCAAAAATGCAGACATTGTCATTTCAATGCTTCCTGCACGTTTTCATATGCAAGTTGCAAAGGATGCCGTTCAGTTTAGCAAACACATGGTCACCGCTTCATATATCAGCAAAGAATTAAAAGAGTTGGACAATGAAATAAAAGCCAAAGGACTCGTATTTATGAATGAAATCGGACTTGATCCCGGAATTGATCATATGAGTGCCATGCGTGTAATAGACCAAATCAAAAATGAAAACGGAAAAATGATGCTTTTTGAATCATTTACGGGCGGATTGGTTGCTCCGGAAAGTGATGATAATCTTTGGCACTATAAATTCACTTGGAATCCTAGAAATGTTGTTGTTGCCGGACAAGGAGGTGTTGCAAAGTTTTTACACGCAGGAAAATTTAAATATATTCCATATCACAAACTTTTCAGAAGAACAGAATTTTTAGATATTAACGGATATGGTCGCTTTGAAGGGCTCCCCAATCGTGATTCTCTCAAATATCAATCCATTTACGGATTGGAAGATGTTATGACATTGTATCGTGGCACCATCAGAAGAGTAGGCTACTCCAGAGCTTGGAATATTTTTGTGCAATTGGGACTGACTGATGATACTTATATTATGGAAGATTCCGAGAATATGACCAAACGCGATTTTATCAATGCTTTTCTGCCATTTAGTCCATCAGATTCTGTCGAACTGAAACTACGTCAATATCTCAAAATTGATCAAGACGATGAGCTTTGGTTGAAATTGGAAGAACTGGATTTATTTGACAACACAAAAAAAATCGGTTTAAAAAATGCCTCTCCGGCACAAATTCTTCAAAAGATTTTAGAGGAAAAATGGACACTCAAACCTGAGGATAAAGATATGATTGTGATGTATCACAAGTTTGGATATAAGATTGATGGAGAACATAAACAAATCGATTCTCAATTGGTTGTTAAAGGAGAGGATCAAATCTTTACGGCAATGGCAAAAACGGTCGGTTTACCGGTTGGCATCGCTACCTTAAAAATCCTGAACGGAGAAATAAAAACTCCCGGAGTGCAATTGCCTATCACTAAAGAAGTTTATGATCCCATTTTGAAAGAACTGGAGGATTACGGAGTCATCTTCAATGAAAAAGAAGTTCCTTTTCAGTGCTATAACCCTAACTCTGTTGCAGGATAATAAAATATAACACCTAAAAATATAATAAAATTAAAAAAGCCCTTCAAATGAAGGGCTTAAATTCTAATTTGTTTGTTAATTATTCGCTTAACATTCTGAATTCTGTTCTTCTGTTTCTTCTGTGTTGTGCTTCAGAACACTTCACACCATCAGAGCAATTGTTCAACAATTTGGACTCTCCATATCCTTTAGCAACTAAACGATCAACAGGAATGCCTTTAGAAACCAAATATCTGACAACAGCTTGTGCACGTCTTTCAGACAATTTTTGATTGCTCGATGCTGAACCTCTTGAATCTGTATGAGAAGCAATTTCAACTTTTACACCGGCATTTTTATTGATAGCAGGAATCAATCTAGTATCAATAATTCTTTTAGCGGCTGAAGTTAATGTAGCACTTCCCAAAGGCCAGTTGATTGGTAGTGGATTATAATTAACCAGTTTACAATCAATCTTTCTCCAATTGGTCAAGCCTCCTTTACGAACCAATACTTGTTTTTTAATAGTCTTGTATCTGGCAGGAATAGTGGTTGCATCTGCCCAAGCATCTTTTGCAACAACTGTTTTCTTGAGTGTAACGGTTTTTGCCGCCACTTCATGAGCAACTGCCTTAGGCGCTTCAACCATAACTGTTTTCTTGAAAGTTTTGGTAACGGCAGGAATATCTACTACTTCATGAGAAGGAGGAGTCACATTAGTAACCTTAAATTTCTTGGTAACAGCAGGAATCTCTTTTACAACTGCTTTAGGTGCTTCAACCATAACCGTTTTCTTGAAAGTTTTGGTAACAGCAGGAATGTCTTTTACAACCACTTTAGGTTCTGCAACCATTACTACCTTTTTAACCGTCTTAGTGACTGCAGGGATTTCAATAATTTTAGTTGTTGGAGGGGTTTCCATCACAACTCTTTTCACGGTTTTGGTAACCTCAGGAACAGCAATCTGCTCAACTTTCGGTCCTTCAATCATAACAACTTTTTTAATAATTTTAGTTGTTGCGGGAATATCAACCACTTTCGTAGACTCAGGAGCTACCAACGAAGTTTTTGTATAAGTGGCATCTCCACAAGCAGCATCATTTCCACCGGGTTGGTTACAACCGGCTTTTTTGATTACTTGTGCATCAGCACTTAATTTAGTTAAAGGAACTGTTACAAATTTTGCAGGAACATCCTTATAACACCAAACACGACAATCGTTAGGATCGGGAGACTCACAGTCGGGAGACTTGGCACCTAATTCCCATTTTGCAGATTTTGGAGAAATTTCAATTGTTTGAGAATCTCTTGAGAATTTTGCAGGAACGACTTTCAAAGTTGAACCATATTCTCTTTTTCTGTATGAAATTTTATCTGTTTTCCATTGTGCAGGAACGATAGACATTTTTTTGCCGCCATCATAAGTAGGGATGACTACGTCTTCTGTCCCAAACTTAGCAGGGATAAACTTTAATCTATAACTTGCCGGTTGAACAACGATAGTTTCCGTCACCGTTTTATATTTAGCAGGAACCCTAACCATTCTTTGTGATGCTTCTTTCACAACAATCGTTTCTGTTACTGTTTCATATTTGGCAGGAATAACTTCCACTCTTTTTCCGGGACCTTTTACAACTACTTCAAAAGTTTCTGTTCCATATTTTGCAGGAACAATAGAAAGATTTTGTGCAGGACCTTTTACTTCAACTTCTGTGTAACTGCTGCTATATTTTGCAGGAACTTTTTTTAACTTTTTTGAAGCATCTTTTACAACGATGTCAAAAGTTTCTGTTCCATATTTTGCAGGAACCACGCTTAATTTTGAATAAGCATCTCTCACAACAACAGTTTCTGTTTCTGTTTTGTACTGAGCAGGATGTGTTTTATAGGTCGAATAAGAAGGAGCAACCTCAATGGTTACCTCTTCTGTTTTCCATTCATCCGGAGTTTTACATCTCACATAACACTTTCCGGTTTCCGGATTTGTTGGCAAATCTTGTGCAAACACAGAAGCACCCATCAACAACAATCCAAAAAATAGTAATCTTTTCATAGTAAATTTGTTTTTTGTTATACTTGCAAATATATAAAATTTAATGTGTTAAAAAAAACTTTTTTTTAACATTTTTTTTTGTTAAATTTGGTGCTTAACTAAAACAAAAAACTATGTGGAAAGAATTTAAAGAATTTATCACGGGCGGTAACGTCATTGAATTTGCAGTTGCCGTTATTATGGCAGGCGCCATCGGGCTTGTTGTAAAGGGATTTGTAAACTTTATTGTCATGCCTTTTGTCGGACATTTTACCGGCGGAATGGATTTTAAAGATTTGAAAATCGTTTTAGACGAGGCGATTGTTGATGCTGAAGGTAAAATAACCACAGCTGAAAATGCTATTATGTACGGGGAATGGATTAATACTATTATCAATTTGATTATCATTGGCTTTGTTATGTTTTTGATGATTAAAGGATATAATAAAATGAGAAAGAAACAAGAAGAAGCCCCTGCAGGACCTACAAAAGAAGAAGAGTTGTTGGCTGAAATCAGAGATCTTTTGAAAAAATAATTTGATTCATCAATAGAATTCTTAGAAAAATTAAAGGCGCTTCAAAAATTGAAGCGCCTTTTTTATTGTGTCAACTAAATATTTCTATCCTTTCAAGGCTTCTGCCCCACTGACAATCTCTAAAATCTCTCCGGTGATAACAGCCTGACGTGCTTTGTTATATTGCAGTGTCAATTCGTCTTTCATTTCTTGTGCATTGTCTGTCGCCTTGTGCATTGATGTCATTCTGGCACCATGCTCAGATGCCCACGCATCTCTGATTGCTTTGTAGAACTGTGTTTTGAGCGATTTTGGAATCAACTGCTCAACAATCTCCTTTTGAGAAGGTTCATAAATATAATCCAAAACAACATCTGAATCCGTTGTTTCAGGCTTAATTGGCAGAAATTGCTCCTTTTTGACGATTTGGGTTGCCGCATTTTTGAAACTACTATAAATGAGAATCACTTTGTCATATTTTTGTGCAACGAAATCGTCCATGACGGTTTGTGCAATTTGCGCAACCGCATCATAAGTGATATCGTCAAAAATACTACTCTTGTTGTCTAGAATCTCATAGTTTTTAGAAAGGCTGTCAAAAGCTTTTTTACCGAGAGTCAACAAGCTCACATTTTTCGATTGATATTCATTTTCTATCAAATCAATCGTTGCCTTAATAACATTAGTATTCAAAGCACCACATAGCCCGCGATTGGATGAAATGGGAATAAGCAAAACATTATTTACCGCTCCGGTTGATGTATATTTTCCTCCCGCATCATTATCGAGAGACGCACTTAAACCTGATAATAATTCGGTCAATTTTTCAGCATACGGACGCATGTTTTCAATCGCTTCTTGGGCTTTTTTCAATTTAGCCGCAGATACCATTTTCATGGCATTTGTAATCTGCATGGTAGAGCCTACCGATTGTATTCTGGTGCGTATATCTTTTAAATTCGCCATGTATTCTATTTTTAGTTTTCAATTTCGATGAGATTTAATCACCTCATCGAAATTGAATCACTGGTTTTTATATTTTGAAGAAATTTCTGTTGCCGCTTTATTCAATACATCGGATAAATCGTCATTCCATTTTCCGTCTCTGATTTGATTCAACGTATCTCTGTATTTGGCATTGAGATAATCTACATAATCTTTCTCAAATTCTTTTACTTTTTCCACGGGAACATCTTTCAACAGATTTTTGGTTCCTGCATAGATAATTGTAACCTGATCTTCAACAGTCATGGGTTCGTGCTGTCCTTGTTTCAAAATTTCAACATTTCGGCGCCCCTTTTCGATTACACCCAAAGTAACCGCATCCAAATCCGAGCCAAATTTGGCAAAGGCTTCCAATTCTCTAAACTGTGCTTGGTCTAACTTCAAAGTTCCCGCAACTTTTTTCATTGGCTTGATTTGTGCGGATCCTCCTACACGAGATACTGAAATTCCTACATTAATTGCAGGACGAACTCCCGAGTTAAACAAATCTGATTCCAAGAAAATCTGTCCATCGGTAATCGAAATTACGTTGGTGGGAATGTATGCGGCAACATCTCCTGCTTGTGTTTCGATAATAGGTAATGCCGTCAAAGAACCGCCTCCTTTTAATTTATTTTTCAAACCGGCAGGAACATCATTCATATTCTTTGCCACGGCATCGTTATTAATCACTTTTGCTGCACGCTCCAATAATCTTGAATGCAAATAGAAAACGTCTCCGGGATATGCTTCACGACCCGGCGGGCGACGCAATAATAGTGAAATTTCACGATAAGCTACCGCTTGCTTTGATAGATCGTCATAGACAATTAGTGCTGAACGCCCTGTATCTCTAAAGTATTCTCCTATTGCTGCTCCGGCATAAGGTGCATATACTTGCATGGGTGCAGGATCAGATGCATTGGCGGCAACAATTGTTGTATAAGCCATTGCTCCGGCATCTTCAAGGGTTTTATAAATTTGGGCTACTGTAGATGCTTTTTGCCCGATGGCAACATAGATGGCATATACGGGCTCTCCTTTGTCATAGAATTCTTTTTGGTTGATAATGGTGTCAATGGCAACGGTAGTCTTTCCGGTTTGACGGTCTCCAATAATCAATTCTCTTTGTCCTCTACCGATTGGAATCATTGCATCAATTGCTTTGATACCGGTTTGCAGGGGTTCATCTACAGGTTGACGAAAAATCACCCCCGGAGCTTTTCGCTCCAGAGGAAGGTCAACCGTTTCTCCTTGAATTGGTCCTTTTCCGTCAATTGGGTGTCCCAATGTGTTCACAACACGACCAATCACACCTTCTCCAACGGGAATAGATAGAATTCTATTCAATCTTTTTACACTTGATTCTTCTTTGATATCAACATATGGACCAAGAATCACAACACCCACGTTGTCTTCTTCCAAATTCAACACAACACCTTCAGAGCCATTGTCAAATTCGACCAATTCTCCATATTGTACGTTGTTGAGTCCATAAACCAAAGCAATACCGTCTCCTACTTGTAAAACCGAACCGGTTTCTTCTAGTGATGCCGATGATGACATACCGGAAAGTTGCTCTTTGATGATTGCTGAAATCTCTGATGGTTTAATTTCTGCCATATCTATAATTGTTTTTTTATTCTACTAATTTTGATTTGATTTTTGCCAGTTTTCCTGATATGCTGGCATCATATTTCAAGTCGTTTATGTTCAGGATAAATCCTCCTATAATGCTTGAATCGACAATATTTTTCAGACTAACTTCATTGCTCCCTGTCAGTTCCTTGATTTTATTGAAAATAGCTGTTTCCAACTCCTTGTTCAACGGAACGGCGGAAACAACGCTTGCCTCTCTGATTTTTTTACTTTTTTTATACAATTCTTCAAAAGAGATTGCAACCTGTTCGAGTAAACTCAAACGGTCTTTTTCTCCCAAAAGTTGAACGAGTTTTGTAGCTAAATCAGAAATCTTATTTTCAAAAATCGTTTTGACTATATTCAGCTTTTTAGAAGCGTTAATCGTGGGATTGCTCAAAACTTTTTTCAGTTCTGAACTGTTTTGAATGGTTTTCCGGACCAAAATCATATCTTGGTTGGCATCTTCAATCCTGTTAGATGCTAACTCAAAAAATGCTTTGGCATAGCGCTTTGCTGCTTTATTACTCATAATTAATTCAACTTTATTTCTGATATTAGTTTTTCAACATGTTTTAGTTGGGCATTTTTATCGCTCAACTCACTGTCGATTACTTTTTCAGCAATAGAGATTGACAATTCCGAAACTTGATTTTTCAATTCTTTGATAGCTGCTTGTTTTTCGCTTTCAATAACTATTTTGGCTTTTTCCACCTCTTTATTTGCTTCGTGTTGTGCTTCTTCTCTCGCTTTAGAAATCAATTGTTCTTTGAGTTCTTTCGCTTCCTTGAGCATTTGATCTCTTTCTGCTCTTGCCTCGTTCAGAATTTTTTGATTATCGGCATTCAACTTTGCCATTTCTTCACGTGCTTTATCGGCTTCTGCCAGAGCATTTTCAATTGATGCTTCTCTGTCTTTTATTGTTTTTAAAATGGGCTTCCATGCCATTTTCACAAACAAGAAAAAGAAAAGTAAGAAGAACAAAGTCGTCCAAAATACCAAAGTTTCAGGATGAAGTAAATTCATAATTTATATATTTTTATAATCTTTTAAATTTTAAAATTCAAAAGAAAACCTTTAACCAACCGTTAAAGGTTTTCTTGATTTTGTTTTACTTTGCTCCCATTGCTACAACAACCGCGAAGAAGGCAACACCTTCTACCAATGCAGCTGCAACAATCATCAAAGTAAATAGCTTTCCGTAAAGCTCAGGTTGTCTTGCTGAAGATTCTAATGCAGAACCTCCAATTCTACCGATTCCTAATCCGGCTCCGATAGCTGCTAAACCTGCTCCTACTCCTGCTCCAATTGATGCTGACATAACTTTTTGTTTTTTATGGTTAATATTCAACTATTAGCTTTTGGCTTCTGCCGTCGGCTGTATTTTATTGAAGATTTTATCAAAAATAAAACCTTCGTTTTTTTTTTATTAATGTGCTTCTTCTTTTACTGCCATTGCAAAATAAATTGCAGAGAGAAGCGTGAACACATATGCTTGTAAGAATGCCACCAATAATTCACTGATATACATAAATATTGTTGCAAAAGCCGAAGCAAAAGGAACTCCCCAGTTTTTAAAAACAAATATCAATGAGACAAAGGTCAAAATAATGGTGTGTCCTGCAAAGATATTAGCAAACAGACGAATCATCAAGGCAAAAGGTTTGGTAAATATTCCCAAAATCTCAATCAATGCGATAAAGGGTTTCAAAATAACCGGCACGCCGGGAGGCCACAGTATATGCGACCAATATCCTTTGTTTCCGTTTACACTCGTAATGATAAACACAATGGTTGCTAAAACAAAGGTCACTGTCATATTGCCGGTCAAGTTGTATCCGAAAGGTGAAAACGGAATCAGTCCGAATAGATTGCTAAACAGTATAAAGAAAAATACTGTCAGCAAAAACGGAACAAATTTTTCATATTTCGGTCCGATATTTTCTTTTGCCAAATCGTCTCTTACAAATACAACCAAAGGTTCTATAAAGCTCGCAATTCCTTTTGGCACACTGTTATCGCTATAAGATTTTTTTACATAGAACAAAATCAACAAAATTGCCATGAATGTCAAAAACATAGAAAAAACATTTTTTGTAATCGAAAAATCCAAAGGTCTTTGCTCCAATGTGACTTCATTTGGATCGGCATGTTCTTCAACCTTATCTGCATAGACAATCAAATCGTGTATTCTTTTGAATTGTTGTTCGTTTTTTTCAACAATCACTTCTCCGTGTTCGTCATCTTGGAATTCTCTTGATGAAAAGACAGTTAGTCCGTTGTTTGTCCAGAGAATAACCGGAAGATAAAAAGTCTTATGAAAAAAAGGAAGTTCAAATTGATAGTCATGAGAATCTGCCAAGTGGTGATTGATCATTTCCGTGGCATCAAAGACTTTTTCTTCAGTTTGATGCGCATCTGTAACTTCCTGTTTTTCAGCTTCGTGCTGCGCAAAAGAAAAATTGAATCCTAACAATAAAATAGACAAGAATACAATTCTAAAATGTTTATTCATCATGTTCCAAATAAGATTTTCGCAAAAGTAAGATATTTTTTTCTTTTAGCCATACTTTTTTATGCTTAAAAGTTGTGTGGCAAAGATGATTTCATAAAACAGATAGAGCATATAAATAATCACAAAATCATAAATGGTATTATTGGAAACGGCTATTTTCTTTTTCAGCACAAAAGCTAAAAAAAATCCCATTACCAACATAATTTTTATCATAGACCAAGCCAAAAAAACAAAACCTATATACTTATGCTTCAAAAAATAAGTCAACAACAAATTGGTAATAACCAGAATTGTTACTCCCGTGATAAACAAATAGAATTTCGTTGCCAAAGCAGTATCGGCAACTTCAAAATAATCGACAAGATACAAATGCACATAATATATTATAAGTAATATTGGCGGAAGAGAGAGCAATAATAAAAGAATTTTTTTCATATCATTTAAAAATTCTTTTTACTCTATAGATAATCAATCCCATTGCCAGCATGATTGCAACAAAAGAGAAAATAATTGTATATAAATTATCCGGATTGGGATATTTTGTGTCAAGCCATTCGCCTAGCTTATAGCCTCCGAAAATGGTGAAAAACATCTCAAAGGGAATAGATGTAAATCGAATAATCTTATTGTACTTCTTTTTGCTATTTTGTTTTTGGAGGTGTTGCATATTGAGATTTTCCGGCTCCTTTCATTTCGCAAGTTGCATTGAAAACGGCACCGGGTTCAATGGCTAGTTTTCCTATTGTAATATTGCCATCAATAGATGCTGTGGCTTTGATACTCAAAAGATTATCAACCACCAAATCTCCGGAAATGACACCGAGAACTTCTGCATTGGCACATTTAATGTTCCCCTTTAAAACGCCTTTTTCTCCTAGAACTATTTTGGACGTGGTTGTTAAATTCCCCTCAAACTGACCGTCAATTCTAAAATCTTCTTGAGAAACAATATCTCCTTTGAATTTTGATGTTACGCCAATATGATTGGGCAATTTTGACAGTTCACTACTGTTCTTCTTTTTTTCTGCAAACATGGTATAAATTATTTGGTTGTTATTTCAGTTTTTCAATCACCTGTTTCTTCCCCGGGTTTGGAGGCATCGGAGTGTCCTGATCCGGACGGCTGCCGGGATTCATTTTTGCAGGATCTCCGTCTTTCTCCTTTTTCTGACTGCCTCTACTGCCTTTCTTCGGCATTTCTTTCTTTTCCTCTTTTTTTTCAGATTGTTTCCCTGAAGATTTTTCGTTTAAGATTTTCTTCTCATCTTCCGAAACTCCGGCTAGGAATTCTTTATAAGCTTTTATATTCTTTGTGAGTTGAAGAATCTTGTAATTATTCGACGAAATTACGAAATATTCATTTGCAGTGCAAGTGGTTGATGCAAATAATTCTTTTAAATAGGTAGCAGACTCATTGCTAATGAAATTATGAAGCACAACAAACGATTGATGTTCAGTGAATAAATCTACTGTCAAGTCTAAACCGGCACTATTGGTTTTGGTTTTGATTTGCTCCATACAGGATTTTGAATTTTCAATATTTTGTGATTCACTGGCTGTCAAAACAACCAACTTATAAGTATCTTTCGGATTCTTTTTATATTTGACACTCTTATATTTATTCACCAAACCCATTCGCTGTTTTGCTGCATTTGCATAGGCTGTTCCGGGATATTTCAAAATGATTTCTCTCAAAGCTTTTTCATAAGCATCCAAACCTTTCAATCTGCCAATAGATGCTGCTTTCAGCAATTCTATTTTTGCCAACTCCGGATGAAATCTAAACTTGTTTTCAAAAACTTCGGCTTGTTCCAATAACCGAATATATTCTTGTGCATCAAACAAGGTATAAATATTTTTATAATCCTCTTGAAATTCCTTGTTAGATTTGCCGGAAACTTTTCCGGGATTTCTGATTAAATCTGCAAAAACACTATCGGGATATGTTTTTAATATCTCATTTGATAATTTTTCCGCCAATTGTGTTTTTCCTTGTTCTTTATATAGCTTATGAAGATAATACTTTGCCGGAGGCACTAATTTTTCATCAGGATGTTCTGCCAACATTTTTTCCAAATGTTCTCCGGCTTTTGTATTTTCTTTGAATTTTTCAAAATAAATCATCCCGACTTGATAGTGTGCTCGATTGGTTTCTGCAGCAATACTGTCAACATCTTTCCGGGCTGTGGGTATTTGTGCGTAATAATAAGACACGCGGTATTTCTTCGGCAAGTTTTTTTCAACATCTTCTTCTGAAACTTCTTTATCTCCAATTTCCTCACCATCATCAATATCTTCATAATTTTTTTTGTCTTTCAAGCGCCACATATCGGTCAGATTTATCTCTCCCCATCTTTTTTTGAAAATATTTTTACCTTTGCTGACTAAGCTCTCATTATAAAAATAAAAAGATGTGTATTTTGTTTTTGTCGATGCAATTCCTGCTTCATTTTTTTCATTTTCTTCTTCTTTCTCTTTAAGCTTTTCAATATAGGCTTGAATTGCCTTCACTCTTCCTAAACTATCCATTTGAACCATTTTCATCAGGCTGTCATTGGTTTTGATAGTCTTTTCCAATTGCACCACTTCATCAATATTGTTTCTTTTGTGTTTGGTTTTTAGATATTTCAAAGTCTTTTTTGACATCACCTGCAGCAGACTGTCCAAATAATTCCCTGCCATCAAATAATTTTTTTTGTGAAAACCTATATCAGCCATTTTACCATAAGCTTCTTCTTGCAATCTTTTGTCTTGATGTCTTGCCGCTTCCGTATAATATTGCACCGCTCTTTTCAAGCTGTCCTCCGAGTGAAATATCTCTCCTATTTCATAATTGATATACGGATAGTACTTATGATATTCATATTTCCCTAAATACTTATTCAGTTTGTCTAACATTTCCGAATGCAAATCTTTTTTATCTAAAGACAAATGGTATCGATAAAGTTCTGCTTGAATGGCATATTTCAACGGTTTATTTAGATCTTCTATTTGTTTCAGAAAACCGATAGCGGAATCTTTTCGGTTTGTTTTATCCAACAACTGGGCAGCAATAAAAAAATATCTCGCACGCTTTTCTTTTGAATTGCTCAACACGGCAGCTTGTCCCAAAAATTCAGCTGCACGATTAAGACTGTCCGTATTGATATAAGCCTGTCCTATATATGCTTTGGCTTCAGAAACAATATTTTTCGGCGTGTCTTTTTTTCTAATCAGGTCTTTCAACTCCCTGATGGCTTCTTCATTATTGTTCAAACGAATGTTTGTTTTCTCTCTCCACAGCTTGAAATCTTTTCTCAAATTCGACTTGAAATCATTATACACCACATAGTTAAAAGCGTCTATCGCCGCCAAAAACCTTTTCTGGTAATAACGACTTTTTCCCAAGAGCATATATGCTTCATCTATTTTCCGATTATGTTCTTCGCCATCCGTGTTCATGGAATGTTTTTGAATGGCTTTAACGGCTTTTTCCTCCGCCTTGTCAAGCTTGCTATTTTTTACTTGTCCCGGAAGAAAAACTTCGTCTTCAACTTTAAATTTTTCCACGGCTAATAAATCGAAAAAATTGTCATGATATTTTTCATTGATATTTTTCAGTTCTGCTTCCAAAGCTTGCTCGCCATTGAACACCACATTATACTTGGTTGATAGTGCATGCAGATTTCTGTTGACCAAATTGTTGTGTTTCGGAGAGCAATTAATAATACTCAACAAAACAATAAAAAATATGAAATATATGTAGTTTTGTTTGATTGGCTTCATCAAATAAGATTTAATTTCAAGTCTAACTTTCTTAGAACGCTAAATTACACAAAAAAGTATGAACTAAAAATAAAAAAATCCCACTTCAGAAGTAGGATTCTCATATCAAACATAATTTTTTGTTTATGCCTTGATAAAATTAATTTCGTATGTCACATCCGCAAAAGTTCTGAACATTTTAAAAACTCCACAGTAGCGACTTTCAGAAAGTGACACGCATTTGGTCAATTTCTCTTCATTCATATTGGTTCCCACAAAATTATAAACCACATGGACTTTGTCAAAATATTTAGGATGTTCGTCTGTCATGCTTGCTTCCACATCAACCGTAAAATCTTTTACATCATTATCAATTCTCATCTTTGCCATTAAGGATGCCACATCTAGTCCGGTGCATCCGGCAAGTGCCACCAACATTAAAGGTTTTGGATTATATCCATAGTTTCTACCTCCAAATTTTTCTTCCGCATCAATTGTCAAGGGCTTATCCAAACCGATTGTATCTGCATCGAATTGCATGCCCCGTTTCCAAGTTAATTTTGTTTTTGCCATAATTGTTTTTTTATCGATGCAAAACTACAAAAAAAAATGTCAAATAAAATCACAAACACTGTAACAAAACAATTGTTTACGTATCTTTAGGGTGTAATTCATTTTAGGAAAATATTTTATCAACCAATTGACATTAATTGAGAGATTCGAATCAAATAGAAATACTAATTGAAGCTTGCAAGCGAAATGACCAAAAAGCACAACTTGAAATCTACAATAGATATTGCAAGGCAATGTATAATACCGCCTATCGAATTGTAAATGATTTTCATGATGCTGAAGATGTGATGCAAGAAGCTTTTATCAAAGCCTTTTCCAAACTAAACAGCTTTAAAGGAGATGCCACATTCGGGTCATGGTTAAAAAAAATCGTAATTAATGAAAGTATTTATTGGGTTCGGAAGAATAATAAATATAAAATGGTTAGTTTGGAATCTGTAAAAGAAGTTGAAAATGATGATGTGTCAACTGAAATGAATATAAATACTCCGGAAATTAAAACGGTTTTAGAAACAATCTCTAAACTGAAAGATAATTATCGTGTTGCTTTGACTTTATACTTGATTGAAGGATACGACTATGAAGAGATTCAAAAAATTATGGATATTTCATACGCCAATATCCGAACGCTTGTTTCTCGTGCAAAAAATAAACTTAAACAAAATTTGAAAGAACATTATGAATTCGCTGGATAATTTTTTTAGAAATAACAAAAAACGATTTGATATTTACGAACCTCTTGACGGGCACCGACAAAGATTTGAAAATAAACTGATCGGAAGAGTGAAAAACAACAAACCCAAACATTATAGATGGTGGGCAATTGCAGCTTCTCTCCTTTTATTGGTTGGCGTTGGCTCCGAGATTTATTTTGTTCGCTCACAAAAAAATGATATTTCCAATTATGCTCCCGAGATAAAAAGAAGTGAAAACTACTTTGCTGTTATTATCAAAGAGAAAATTAAAGAAATTGAAACAATTGAAACGCCCGAAACCAAAAAATTGGTTAATGAAACCATGAAACAACTGAATATCTTGGACAATGCCTACCAGAGACTGTTACTCGATTTTAAGAAAAATCGTGAAAACAAAAATATCATCAATGCCATGATAGAAAATTTTCAAAAGCGCATAGAACTTCTGGAGTATGCCAAAAAACAAATTGAAGAAATTAAACAATTTAAAACTAGTGATTATGAATATCAGCAAATATAAACTCCTTATTGTCTTGTTACTCATTTCGAGCTTTGCACGAGCAAGCCATGTAAAAGGAAAATACGAAAAAACCAAATCAATCCATAAAACATATCATGTCCAGCCCGATGCCAATATACGTATCGATAATTCATATGGAAATATCAATGTAACCGGATGGAACAAGAATATTGTAGATATAAAAATCAATATCAGCGCCAGCGGAAATGATTTGGATGATGTGATAGACAAACTCAAAAGCATCAATGTGGAACTCAGTGCAAATGCAACCCATGTATCCGCCACAACAAAAATTGACAAACAAAATTCAAATTGGAGCTTAATCTCTTTGTTATTCGGAAAATCCTTAAATGTAAATTTTAAAATTGATTATGAGATAAAAATACCTTTAAAGAACAATCTGGAAATTATCAATGACTATGGAAACATTTTTATAGATGAGCTACACGGAAACTTAAAACTCAATGCAGACTACGGAAAATTTGATATTGGTGATTTGATGGGAGAAAACAACCGAATCAGTGTGGACTATTTTAATACTTCCGAAATTGATTTCATCAAAAAAGGCAGCATTAACGCCGATTACTCCAGAATAAATATTAATTCCGCTTATTATTTGAAACTATCGGCAGACTACTCCAAAATTCAAATCAACAAGGTAAGAAAGTTGAGATATAGCAATGACTATGGTAGCATCAAAGTTTATAACTCGATGGAAATCACAGGCAGTGGAGACTACCAATCCAGATATTTTGAAAATATCAATGCCATCAAACTCAATGTTGGTTACGGTTCAATTCAAATCAAAAATCTCAGAGAGAACTTTGAAAAAATCAGTATTAGTTGCGACTATACCAACCTTAAAATCATAAACCCAAAACAAGTTCCTTTTCTTTTTATCATCGATCAAGAATACGGCTGTTTTAAACAAAACGGATTGGAAATTGTCAAAGACATTCAAGATGGCAGTGATAAACATTTTGAGGGATACTATAAAACGAATAATACAAAATCCGTAATCCATATCAATGAAGACTATGGCTGTATAAAAATCTATAATTAATTAACTTAAAAAAAATATTATGAAGAAAATAGCTCTTATCTATTTATTTTTGCTTGGAATAAGCACAAATGCACAATTTTGGTACAATTCCGTCAGAGGAAACGGAAATGTTATAACAGAAACTCGAAAAATTTCAGATTTCAATAAAGTCACTGTTACCGGATCGTTTCATGTTCATATTTTTCATGGAAAAACGGGGGACATTAAAATTGAAACCGATGAAAACATCATGCCTTTGATTGAAACCTACACTAAAGGGGACGAATTGGTTATCCGGTTTAAAAAGAAAACCAATATTCGTAAAACCACCAAGTTGAATGTTTCACTTCCGGTAAGTAAATTATCCAAAATAAAAATAACCGGATCGGGATATGTGAAAAGCAACGAGACTTTTGAACAAAACAAAATATATTTAACCGTAACCGGATCAGGTGATATTGCTTTAAAATTCAAATTAAACGAGCTCTATGCATTGGTCACCGGATCAGGAAGGATTTCTTTGAAAGGCAAAACAAACGAGGCTAATTATCGCGTAACCGGATCGGGAGACATTGATGCCAAACAAATCAATTCAAGTTCTGTGGAAGCCAAGGTAACCGGATCAGGAGATATCTCGGCTCATGCTAATCGAGAGATTATTGCCAAAGTGACCGGATCAGGAGATATTTACTATTACGGCAACCCAAAACGCATCAAAACAAAAGTGCTGGGGTCAGGATCTATCAGAAAAAAATAGACAAAAAAAACAATTTGTTATGAAAAAAATAATATTATTCATTGCTATACTACAATTAAGTTTTATTCAAGCCCAAATAAAAGGTGATTTTGACAACAATATCAAACAACTCACACAAAGAATTGATAGCATTGTCAAACAAAAAAATATAGAACTGCAACAAAAAATAATCAATATCAACCAACAAGAAAAAGAAGGAAAACTGACTCCGGAACAGGCACTTGATGTCAAAAAAAAACTGGTAGAAACCTATGCCGACGAGTTGGATTTTACCATATATAAAGAGACAAAAAGCATAGAAAAATATGCCAAAAAAGGTATTATTGAACATCAAGTTGAAATAAACAATAAAGACTTCTCTTTTCAAGTTCGTGTGTTTACAAACAAAAGAAAACAAACAAAAGAGAAAAGACACCGAAAAAGAACATCTAAAAATTTGACGCTCTCATACGGCTTTAATAATGTGATTACAAACAACAACATCAACAGCATAAATAGTTCTGTTTATAATGCCGGAAATTCTAGATTTTTTGAGCTTGGTTGCATTTGGAAAAGTCGTATTTTGAAAGAAAATAAAAATTTATTTTTTCGATATGGCTTTGCTTTTGCTTGGCACAACTTCAGACTCAAAGGCAATAAATATCATGTTGTTCATGGCGAAACAACCTCAATTGAGGATTATCCGCGTGAAGTTGTCAAATCCAGATTAAGAAATATCTGGTTCCAAATTCCAATGGGCATAGAAATCAATCTTCCCTCATATTCCAAAAACTATTTTAAGCTCGGACTGGGAATTTATTCAAAAATAAATCTGGCATCCACACAAAGAATCATTTATAAAGAAGACGGAGACAATCATAAATTTAAAAAAACGGGAAATTATAATGTAAACCCCTTCAACTATGGAATCAGTATGGATATCGGCAGAAACTCTTGGGGACTATATTTCAAGTACGACCTGATATCCGTATTCAAAAACAAACCATGGAAAAACATAAGCATGGGGCTAAAATGGGAACTTTAAAAATATTTTTTTTTAAAGAATAGTAAACATTCAATTAAGAAAAACGCATCAAACGCCTTCGTTTATTGAAAAACTCATATAAATACCTTGCCGATAATATGGCTAATGTTAATTTTTAATTTTTTTCTTGCCTATCAGCTTTTTTGTAGTTATATTTGTCTCTCAATAACCTTTTTAAATTAACTAAACTATGAAAAAAATTACTTTATTGTTTGTGACAATGCTGTTTGCATTTTCATTAAACGCACAAAAAACAACATCTGTTTTTGCTGCAGATCAAAATCTTTCTGCCAAAGAAAGAAATGAAATGATGACTAATCCTACACCTCATTACCAAGCTCCTGCTTATGTTAAATCAAGAGCTTTCGTAATAGCTGAGGGTTTTGAGTCCGGAGTTCCTGCAACTTGGACCCAATATAAACTAGGAGATGCCACATCTCCGGGGTTTGTTGCATCAGCAACTGCACATTCCGGTGCCGGTTCAATGTATCATAATGATGATAACCTTACTACTGCTGCACAAGACTGGATTGTTTTGCCACAGGTGGCGGTTACAGATGCCGCTTATAAACTTAAATTCTGGGAAAGAGATCACTACCAAACTTTTTACGAATATCATGGCGTTTGGATTTCAACCGGAAGCGGTGACCCTGCCAGTGGAGACTTTACTGAAGTATGGAGTGTTGACGGAACTGAGGCTTGGAAAGAAGTAACTGTTGACTTGGCATCCTATAACGGACAAAGTATTTATATCGCTTTCAAATATACGGGTGATTATAAAGATGAATGGTACATCGATGATGTAAAAGTTGGTATGCCTGAACCTCATGATTTGGCTGCAAGTTCAGTAGCTCCTGCTTTTGTACTTAGTGGTAGTACTGCCACTCCTACGGTTGGAATACACAATTTCGGTGCCAATGACGAGTCTGCTTATGCCGTACACCTAGTGATTAATGATGGGACTAATGATGTTTATGACAACACGGTAAACGCTACCACAGCCATTGCTTCAGGAGCTGACGCTACAATAGATATGCCTGCATGGACTCCGGCAGACGGCACTTATACACTTACAGCCACTGTAACTGTTGCCAATGATACTGATGCATCAAACAATCAAATAACCGGTAATTGTATAGTCGTCTCTCCTAATACATATGCAGGAAATGCAACTGACCATCTATATGGCTTCGTTGATTTAGCTACCGGAGCTTATACTGCAACCGGAACAATGGGAAACTCTCCTTTCCCTATGGCAGAAGAATATAATGGAACTAATGTGTATAGAATAAATTATGCACAAGCTACTACCACTAGCACTATTGGAACCGTGGCTTCTGACGGAACCTACACCAATTTAGGCACCTTGACAGGCGTAACCGGAACTCCTACAGCTTTGGCATGGGATTGGGCAAACTCAACAATGTATGTAGTTATTTTAGGTAGTGGCAGCACTCCCCACCTTTGCACATTAGATATGAGCACCTATGTGCTTACAGAAGTTGGGGTAGGAACAGCAGGAGCTTCCATTATCGGTATGGATTTTGCCAATGATGGCTTCCTATATGGTCCTGCTATAAACGATAAATTTTATAAAATTGACCCTGCCACAGGACTTACAACTGAAGTTGGCGCTGTTGGTCTTGACGTAAAATTTGGACAAGATGTTTCTTATGACCCCGTTGCCGAAACTATGTATACTTATGCTACTTTAGCGGCAGGTAACAACAAATATGGAACATATAATCTAACAACAGGAGCATTCACACAAATTACGGACCTTGGATCTCGCAAGCAATTTGCAACATTCGTAATCACAAAAGCTCCTGCCGGTGCCGTGTCTGAAAACACTGTTAAAGGTTTGGAAATGTTCCCTAACCCTGTTAACGATGTGTTGAATATTAATGCTACAAACAATATTGACCAAGTTCAAGTAATCAACTTACTCGGACAAGAATTGATTAATATCAATGCCAATGCAACTTCTGTTCAAGTTAACTTAAGCCAACTTTCTGCCGGAAACTATCTGGTAAAAGTTGTTGCCGGAAACAATGTTTCCGTTCAGAAAATTGCTAAAAAATAATTAGTAATAAATATTTTAAATTTATAAAGCCGGCCCGGATGGGCCGGCTTTTTTTAAGTTTAAATTCTATGTAAAAACTTACATTTAAAAATCAAAAAAAGTTACAGTAATTTATTTTAGTCAGGTATAACAAAAAAAGCTGACTTAGAAAGCACATATCGTTTTTATAAAAAAAGATCTCCCCCAAAGTTGCATATCTCTTGTGTGCGCATTGCCTGCCCTGTTTAAGATCTCTATATCCTTAACATCAAAAATATTTTTAACACCAAGCGACACATCAAGTTTTTTTGTAAAAAATGATTTTGAAACGTTCATATCAAAGTTGCTGAAATCGTCTCTTGTTGTCCGCACCAAATTGTTACCACTGTCAACAAAAAATCCTAATTTTTTTCCTGTATATTTATAAAATAAATTTAAGTTCGTTTCAAGTTTATAAATTTTATAACTAAGACTTGAAGTAATTTCCGGAGTATATAAAAACCGGGCAGAATCAAAATTTTCAGTGAGTTTATTATACCTCCCAATCAATGCGACTCCCGTTCTGAAAGCAATATTTTTTGTGTTTTTATAAGAGAAATCAACTTTACATCCAAGAGATTTAAACCTATCAATGTTGATATAATATCTGTGAAAATTAACCATCTCACTCAAAGCAATCAAACCGGAAATATCATTATAGAAAACAGATGGTTCCACATCTATTGATTCCAACTTATTTATAATTCTATGATAGGAATATTGCAAGTTGAAACTATGTGATTTTTCAACCTTCAAACGTTCATTTCCTGATATAACATAAGTATATGGTCCTGCTGACTTATGAAAATCCAAAAATAACTCTTTCAACGATGGAGATCTAAAACCTTGGGCATATGAAAACCTAATACTATTAAAATTGTCAATTTTTAGCCTTGAATTAAAAGCCGGAGATATTAAGAATCCATATTTGTTATTGTATGTATATCTAACCGCAGGTTGAATTTCAAATCCTTCAAATAGTTTATAATTGATACTGCCAAATAACGCATAGGTCTGAATAGTCTGTTTTTTGTCTAAAATTCTTTTTCCTTTAGTAGATTCAATTTTTAAATCCGTTCCGACGGTATAATTTAGTTGTTTCTCGGAATCATTTTTTCCTAGCTGAGTTCTGAATCCCATATAATTGAGTTTCACAATATTATCATCTTTATTGTCAACAGAAGCAGGAACAGATGCAAAAGTAATCGGATTAATATCAAATGTATTGTGATATCTTTGATAGTCTAAATATGACAGTTTCACGTCAATAAATTTATTACGAAAAATTTTCCCGTTCATGCTCAAAATATTATTAAATCTTCTAGTATAATAATCTTTATCTTTTATGTTGCCTTGTCTGTCAGGTTCTCCCATTGCTCGCAGTTTTTCACGTGAAAAATTATTTTTGAATTGAAATTGTAGGTTTTTGGTTGTTCTAGTGTAAGAAAAATTCGTAAAATATTGATTTTTTTTCTCCCAATTTAAAGTTCTGGAAGCGTTATTTGTGCTCAAACCTTTAAATCTATAATTGCTTCCACCTAATTGGATGATATTCTTGCCAAATCTATAACCAATATGTCCATTTATGTTCACTGCATTTATACTTTCATAATAAAGAGAAAAATTGCTATCTAAAATGTTTTTCTGATTTTTTTTAGATATTAGATTAATGACTCCTCCCATGGCATCCGTTCCATAGAAAACAGAAACAGGACCTTCTATAATTTCCAATCTTTCAATATTTGCAAGATTGATTTGGCTCAAGTCAAGAATTCCGTTTAATCGTCCAATTACAGGAGTGCCATCAATAAGAATTTTAATATTTTCTTTAGAAATGCCCTGCAATTCAATACTTGAACCAAAAACGGAATTTTGAGATAAATTGATATTTAATTCATGTTGCAACAACTCTTTTAAATTATTTGATGCCCTCCTGCTGATTGTTCTTTTATTAAGCACTCTTACTTTATAAATTGAATTTTTTTCACTTCTCGGAGTAAATTGTGCCGATATCACAATTTCGTCTAATAGTTCCGTTTTAACACTGTCAATTTGGCGTACTTGCGTAAATCCCAAATCAATATATGCCAACAACAGTAAGGGCATAAATAATTTTTTCATTTTTTAGTAATTACTCTAAGAGATGTCCTTCTCCTTATTATTCTTCTTAATAAATATCATGAGTTGTATTATAGATATTGAATTTACCTGTTGGATTTTCAACCCAATCACCTTGAATTATTCTTTTTACTTTGAGTGTTTTATCTTCATAAATAACAATTGCACTTTTTTTACCCATAAAATAAGAAACCCAAACTTCGTCTCCCTTTTTATTATATTCAAAATGAACTGCCCTACCTTCTACACCTTTCGGGGCATGAAGTGTTTTTACTATTTTTAAAGTATTTGTATCAAAAACATCTACGGATGAATTCAGTTTTGCATCAGGATTCAATGTTCTATCTACCCATAAATGCCTAGATTTCGGATGAGATTTTACAAACAAAGCTCCACCGCCTTCTCCGGATGCTTTCAACTCCCTCACAACCGTCCATTGACCTTCTCCCGGACTGGTTTTAATCAATGATAATTTATTTTCTCCCAAATGTGATGTTACCCAAAGATTACCTAATTTGTTTTTGATATTGGTACCTCTCCCCGGATGAGGTTTCACGCCTGTTTTAATAATTTTAACTAATTTCTTATTGGGCACATCAATCACTACAATTTTATTACTTGCATTTGCAGCGACCAAAAAATAACGACCGGTGGAGTCCCAACCTCCATCGTGTAAAAATCTCGCAGAAGGTATTTCTGTAATTTTTGGATTTTTTGGATCAGAATAGTTAACAATATCAACCATCCCTCTTTCTTTAATATTGCATATCCATACAGGGTCAGTATGAGATGCCACTATAGATGCCACTCGAGCTTCCTCAATAAATTCTTTATCCCCGTCACAGGCATTTCCTGCAGTGGAAGTAACACTAATCGGTTGAAGAGTTTGTGCATCCAAGATTGCAATATGACTTGGACTATATCCGCCAAACACCAAATATTTATCTTCATATCCTTTAAATTTCGATACTTCAACAGAACGAGCATCAAAGCCGCCTTTCACTTCAGCTACAATTGTAGGAACTTTTGAATAAGTATCAATCATCGTAATCTTCCCGTCTCTACCAACAGAATATATGTATCTCCCCGAAGCGGAAGTCCTTAAAATATGTACTGCAAATCCGGTTTTTAATACCGCTAATTTTTCTTTTGTGTCTCCATCAATAACCGCAACCTTTCCGGCATCTCTCATAATCACACCAAAGAAATTATCAATATTCCTAGTGTGTTCCGGTTTAGTAGGTCTATCAGCCACCGGAATAATCAGTTTCCATGAGTTTGTCATTTCTTTAAGCCCGTATTTTGGAACTTTTGGAGGGGCTACTTGTAGAAATCGCGTTAATAATTCTATTTCATCATCTTTTAAAATTCCTTTCCATTCCGGCATTCCTGCAGGTGTACCGTTTTCAATAAATGTTCTTATTCCTGCTGTACCCAGAACTTTGGTTGCAAGATCTTTTCCATTACCTTCCGGTAATAATGAAGGTCCTGTTGCTCCCTTACGAGTGGAACCATGGCATCCTGCACATCTATCAAAAAATATTGCCGAGGCTCTTTTCATTTCAGCATCGGTAATCGTAACTTCGGCTATTTCATTTTTATCAACTGTTTCTGACTCTTTTTTCTTGTCGTCTTCACAACTAAAGAATACCAACGCCTGTATTAGTATTAATCCTAATAAGTTTAATTTTTTCATTTTATTTGATTTTAATATTAGTAATTCTATAAATGATATTTTCAACAAATATATGTAACTTTTGTTACATATATAGAAGACAAAAATATCTTTTAATTAAATAAAAACTAT
>CAZAXU010000015.1:0-45416 GCA_964489245.1 uncultured Flavobacteriaceae bacterium | reverse complement strand
TTATGCCTATTTTGAGCATGAAATGAAAAACTACGAAGAAGAATAAACACTTATTAACTGTTGTAGTTTTTATTATTGATTATGGTAGGCTTCGTAATCAACAACTTAAATTTTAAGCTTTTTTTAAGCTTTAATTTCATATCTTCGCAACAAATTTTTTTATTTCTGAGTTTGAAAAGCAATTCAAAACATATCGTTCTTGCAATTTTATTTGCCTTGACCATTCAGACTCCCTATGTCTTTCAACTTATTCATATGTTTGATAATGACCATGGGATTGTCTATTTTGATGCACAAACTAGAATTCAAAAAATCTCAAAAAACAATTGTGGCATATTTCACCAACAATTGCACTATGTCTTTAATTTGGAAACAAATCACTTTAAAATAAAACACCAAGAGCTGTTTTTTGAAGCCGTTTCCAATCCGACAGAACAAATCATAACGCACCCACATCAGGATTTCTTTTTACGCGCCCCTCCGGTTTAATTTTCTTATCAATTCAGGTAAACACCTGTTTATCAACGTCTTTTGATACAACAAAATCATTCAGACATCTATTTATAATCCTAATAAGAAAATTTTTAAAACTTGAACAAATGAAGAAAGCAATATATGTGTTGTTGTTTGTTTTGCCTATAATAAACTCTGCACAAAACTATAGTATTCATGGAAAAATTATCAATGCCAAAACCAAAAAACCACTCTTTGGCGTAAATGTCTATATTCCTTCTATTCACAAAGGAACAACAACAAATACGGATGGATTTTATAAAATATCCAATATCAAAACCAATAAAATTAAAATCCTGTTTTCATTGATTGGATTCAAAGAGCAACAACTGAAAGTCAACTTTGACCAAACGCAAAAAGAATTCAATGTATCACTCGAAGAGGCTGTTTTTGAACTGGATGAAGTCATTCTCTCAACACCTTTTAATAAATTGCAAAAAGACAATGTGGTCAAGGTATCTCACAAAAGCGTGAAAGCAATGGAAAAACAAGGAATTCAAAGCCTGATGCAAGGAATCACTCAAATAGCAGGTGTATCAAAAATAAGCGTAGGGACCGGCATTGACAAACCTATCATCCGTGGACTAACAGGCAGTCGGGTATTGGTCTACAATCAGGGCGTTCGCTTGGAAAATTTTCAATTCGGAGAAAAACACGGTATGGGCATTAGTGAGTCCGGCATTGAAAGTGTAGAGATTATCAAAGGACCCGCATCTCTGCTCTATGGCTCTGATGCCATGGGAGGCGTACTTTATTTGGAACCTGAAAAATATGCCAAAAAAAATGAAATACATGCACAATTAAAAAGTAAATATTTTTCAAATACGTCAGGAATAGAAACCGGCTTAGGCATCAAAACATCAGGAAAATCTTTCAAATTTTTGACCCGCGGAACATACAACAGAAATGCAGACTATCATATTCCAAACAAACAAAGCGTATCGAATTCTCGCTATCAATCAAAAGATCTAAAAGTAGGTATCGGCTTTCAAAATAAAAAAATACAAACCGATTTCAGATATCACTATAATCAAGGAAAAAACGGTCTGCCGGTTGGTTTGGCACTCACACAACCAAACTATCAATTCAAAAATAAATACCAAAATTTAACCAACCATAGCGCAAGTTTAAAAACCGATATCAAACTGAAAAAATCCAATATCAAAACCAATATAGGATATACGGCACATCAAAGAATTCTGCAAGTGCATGAACATCAAAAAATTGGCATGCAACTCAACACACTGAATCTAGATGCTAAATGGTATTTGCCTGAATATCAGCATTTTGAAAGCATTATAGGTTTCCAAGGCATGTTACAAAACAATCGGAATTTTGGAGAACACTATCTTGTTCCTGATGCAAAAATAAACAACTATGCAATTTTTTCTACGATAAATTATACTTTAAACGAAACGCAATTTCAAGCCGGAATCCGTTATGATGCCAGACAAATTCAGACCAAAGATGTTAAAACACCCTTATCTGCCGAATATCGGAAAGGATTTGACAAGAAGTTGCCTAGTTTCACCGGCTCTTTCGGACTAAAAACCGAGCCAAGTGAACATATTATCCTCCGACTAAATATTGCCAGCGGATTTCGGGCACCAAACCTAGCTGAACTAGCTTCTAAAGGGCTGCATGACAACCGAATTGAAATCGGAAATCCTGCGTTGAAAAACGAACAAAACTTACAAACAGATATCAATTTTGAATATCAAAATACGCATATTGAATTTTTTGTCAATACTTTTTACAATAAAATCAATCGATACATCTATCTTGAACCAACCGGACAAACACAAAATAATTATTCTATCTATCAATACAGACAAAATAATGCCCGACTTTATGGCGGAGAGATTGGCATTCACCTACATCCTCATCCTTGGGATTGGTTACATTTCGATAGTAGTTTTGAGACGGTTATCGGAAAAAGAAATGAATCTTATCTGCCGCTAATCCCTGCAGATCAATGGAAAAATCAAATCAGATTTACAAATAGTCACACACACCGAATTTTGAAAAAATATTACTTGACAATCGGAGTCAACCATACTTTTCCAAGCACCAAAGTCAGCCAATTTGAAAAGAAACGACCGGCATATACATTGCTCAATACCGGTTTTGGAGCTAATCTCAAATTCTATAAAACAGATATTGATTTGAATTTATCCATTCATAATCTTTTCAATAAATTTTATATCGGACATCTCTCCGTGCTGCGTGAACAAGAAATTCCAAACATGGGAAGAAACATCATTCTTACGGCAACTTTAAATTTATGATACTGATCTATGTTTAGTAATAATGCTACTTACAATTAGCGATTAACAACTTCAAACTTTCTTTTTAGCACTTGTCCGTTTGCATCGACCAAAGTCAGTGTATGCATGCCGGCATAAGTATAGATTTCAAGCTGGTGCAGAGATTTGGTTTGTCCTATAAACTTATCGTCTAAATGCCAATAAATACTTGTCTGCGGGATGCTATGCGCCGCTTTGAGCACAATTTTTTGTTGTTGATGATTGAAATCTTTTGGAATAAAAATCTGTGTATGTGCTTTCGGATAAATCAAATCCATGGTTTTTTGTTCATCGACCTGACAACCGGATTTCCAGGGAGGCAAAGGTTTGTATTGCGGATTTTTATGCCTGTAATACCAACCCATAACCGGCGGAAGAACAAATCCGGAAACCGTTTGCATGGCAGAAACATCACAGCAAGAACTATTCACACGTCTTGTCCCTGATTTGTTCAAATGAATCAGCTCATGATAGGGACAAACCAAAGTTTTTTCTCCATTTTTCGGAATGTCTTGCAATGCCGTATCTTCACAATTTGGTGATGCCAGATATCCACTCTGCTTACAGACTCTTGCTTGCATCAAATCTCCCAAGGGTTTATGAAACCATTCTCCGCTTGGCAACAGTTTAAAAATATCAAACATAATGGGTGCCGCACTTTGCGTGCCGGTGAGTCCGGGGCGTCCTTCGCCATCGGCATTGCCCACCCAGACACCTACCGCATATTTTGGTGTAACCCCCACGCACCAAGCGTCACGATGCCCAAAACTCGTGCCGGTTTTCCAAGCAATTTTTTGTGCCGACCGATAAATATTCCAATCTCCTCCTTCTGTAGGACGGTCTTTGTCTGAAAGTGCTTTGAAAGTGAACCAAATACTTCCCGCTCCGAAAAAATCATTTGAAACAATTTGCTTTTTTCTCAAAGTTCTATCTATGTATTTTGGCATAAAGTAGTCCGATTGACTATATTTTCCGTTTTGATTATAGTGTTTCAGCACACGTGCCATACTGCCGTAAACACCCACAACTTCCCAAAGTTTGATTTCCGCTCCTCCCAAAATAAGTGTTAAACCATAATGTCCTGCCGGTTTATTAATCGTTGATAAATTCAGACTTTGCAGTTTATCATGGAACTTATCCAGCCCGTAAGTGCGCAACAAACGAACAGCAGGAATGTTGAGCGAACGCGCCAAAGCATTATCTGCCGGAACCGCGCCGTCATAGGTCTTATTATAATTTTTAGGATGATAGCCCGAAATTTGCGTAGGGATATCTTTCAGCAAGGTTTTTGGCAAAATAATGCCGTCTTTCATCGCCAAAGCATATAAAAAAGGTTTGATCAGACTGCCCGTGCTTCTATTTGCCATAGTCATATCTACATCATAACCGGAATTTTTATCGTGTCCCTTACTGTTACCTATATAAGACAAAATGTTTCCCGTTTCTACATCCATCACCAAAATTCCCAAATTATCTATCTTATTGGCAGAAAGATATCGATGATGTCTGTCTGCAATTTGTTGCACCTGAATCTGCAAATTTTTATCGACTGTGCTTCTGATTTTCTTTCCCGAATATCCTTCTTTGTTTGCACGTGTCAACAGATGTGAGGCAAATTGTGGCAATGCCTTCGGTTTTTGCGGCAAAGGCTCGGACTTTGCCAGCTCACAGGTTATGCTGTCTATAATTTTTTCATCCCGTAACTTTTCCAATAATCGGTTGCGTTTTTTACGTAAAATCTTATGATTTTTCCCGGGATAAATCAAACTCGGTGCGTTGGGCAATACTGCCAAGGTTGCTGCTTCACCCCAAGAAAGTTTGTCTGATGACCGACCATAGTAGCGCCATGCCGCCGCATCCACACCCACTACATTTCCGCCAAAAGGCGCATGTGAAGCATACAAGCATAGAATTTCATTTTTTGAGTAAGAGATTTCCAAACGTATGGCGAGCAATATTTCCATCAACTTTTGATAAAGATTTCTAGACCGATTTCCTCTTGCCATCCGAATAACTTGCATGGAAATCGTGCTACCTCCACTGACAATTTTTCTTGCTTTAATATCTTGCATCAAAGCGCGCATCAAAGAAACAGGATTTACTCCGAAATGTTTATAAAAATAAGCATCTTCAAACTGAATAATTGCTTGTTTGAACTTATACGGAACGCTATCGCTTTCAGGAAAACGCCACTGACCATCACCTGAAATCCGAGCATTTAGCAACTGATTCTTCTTGTCCAGAAGAATAGTGGAATATACATTTCCGAATAACGGCTGAGGTAAAGAAAAATAAAACCACACCGAAAATATCAGAACAAAAGTGTACAGATATTTATGTTTTATAAACGCCGTTTTTAATTTCAACAACATTGAACAGATTGTGGAATTATGAATTCATAAACTATTTAACCACTTTTACCCATTTTCCATTTGTGATTGAAATGATATTGTTATCATACATCGCCTCACATTTCACAGATGGCAAATAATATTCTCCCAAATAAGAGGCATTTGCCATGATGCGATAGGTTTTTGTTTTATATTTTCCAAGGTTAAAATAGGTCATCACACGATCATCGCGCACATCCTGATAAGTGGACGAATCGGATTTCCAACGTTGAATATTATCCATTCTCGAGTTGGTAATCTCCCATCCCGAAGGAAAAATCTGTGTCAACGCCATATTTTCATAAGACAACAGAACACCGGGATGCTTAATTTGCACTTCTATCACGAAATCAGTTCCTTGTTTGAGCGCTGTAGGATCGATGGTTTTTCCGTTTACATCGAAATAGTTAATTCTCATTTCCAGATTTTTACTAAATGCCAAGTCTTTGCTCTCCAACGGAATTCCTTGATTGATAATCCGTGCAAATAAAGTTTTTTCCGACTTATTTTCAACAGACACACTTGAAGCGCCGTTATTTGCAAATTTCAAAGGAATTTGCACCACAGGTTTATCCGTATCTATTTTTTGTTTGCCTCCGGAATATTTGGCAATAAACTTCATATTGCCTTTTTTATCGCCTTGCACAAATTTTGAAACAGCCAAAAGAGAATAAGCCGTTGTTTGTGTACTCATCCAACTTTCCGATGCTAAATTTGCTGATACTTTATCTAAAATTTGTTTTGCCATTGCTTTTTTATTCATCAAAACAAGCGCTTCCAAAATCATGGCTTCATCTCTTGATGATGAGCCATAAGAATAGCCTAATTCCTTATATTGATCTACTTTCGTGCTTAAGTTTTGCATCATTCTGTCGGCTACGGATTTTTTTCCGGCTAACCGGTAAGCGGCAATCAATCTCCACTGAGCGGTAGGATACAAATTTGTGATTTCTCTCAGTCTGTTCATCGCTCCAAGAGCCGGCTTTCCCGCCAAGGACAAGGTGAACAATCTGTATGCCTGAATCATTTGTCCGCTTCTTCGCGCATAATTATATTGAGACTTATTCGGAGACCAATCATTGGCACGATTGGTTTGATATCTGATCCAATCTCTCAGCATTCCTTGTGGCAAGGCATAGCCTTTTTTCTTGGCTTCAAGCAAAAAATGTCCGGCATAATTGGAACCCCAATCACTGGCATAGCCACTTTCTCCGGGCCAATAGGTGAAGCCGCCGTTGGTTAATTGAAATTTTTTTAAACGCTGCAAAGCTTGCCGGATATTGTCCTGAACTTCTGCCTGCTTCACTTTTGAAAGTTTTGTCAAATCCGATAGATACAATTGAGGAAATACGGATGATGTGGTTTGTTCAATACAGCCATGCGGATATTGTATTAAATATTTCAGTCTCTTTTCCAAATTGATAGGCGGAATCGCAGATACTTCCAAAACCGCTTTGTTGGTTCCCGTAATGCCAATCGGCACATAAGAAGCATCCCAAGATTGATGTGCATTAAGCATCCCATCCACAATATTAGTCAGCTTCGGATTAGGAACCCTGATGTTCAATTCCACTTCATAAGTCGCTTTTTCTCCTCCACCGGTTGCTATAATTTTCACTTTACCAACACCTACTTTTCCGGCAACCCGCAAATCAAAATTCACAATTTGGTCTCCTTCTTTATCAAAATGAATTTGTTTAACCACCTGATTGTTAACTTGCAAAAGTTCGTTAGATTGTACTTTCACCTTTACATTTTTAATTTTTTTGTCCATGACAAAAATTGTCACCGGAAGTTTCACGTTTTCTTCAGGACCCAACACGCGTGGCAAGCTTGCCAAAACCATTAGAGGTTTTTTAACGGGTATTGTTTTTTCTGCACTGCCATAGGCAGCTTCCATATTTCCGGCAACCACCATTGCACGAACAGAGCCTATATAATTCGGCATGATGAAAGTATGTGTATTTTTCTTGCCTTTTTCCAAAACAAAAGGACCCATAAATTTCACCACAGGTTTGAAACGGTTGGCTTTCTTTGTTCCTGATTCAATCAGATCTTCATCTCCTCCAATTGCCAACAATCCGGCAATATTTCCGGAGAATGCCCCCATCACATAATTATATATATCATAAGTTTTTACACCTAAAGCTTCACGGGCATAGAAAGTATTCCAAGGATTGGGTGTTTTGAAGTGTGTCAAATCCAACAAACCTTCGTCAACCACTGCAATTGTATAGGTCATTTTTTTGCCGGAAGCTTCTTTGACTTTTATGCTTACTTTTTGCTCCGGACGCAATTCACTTGGCATTTCAATAATCGGATTCAAATGTGAATCAGGATTTTCAACAGATATTCCCTGAACACCATATAACCGAATGGGGCGATCATTTTCAGTTTGGCTATGTGGCTGTATATAAGAAATATGCACATAGACGTTAGGCGCCATTTGTTCAGTAGTCACAAAATTGACTTGATGATGATTCTTAGAAATATCAACCCAGAAAGATTCCACCACTTTTGATCCGTTTTCAATACTAATCAGGGCTTTTCCTTGTTCGGAAATCGGCAAATTGATTTTTACTTCTTCTCCTATTTCATATTTCTTTTTATCTGTATTGAATGTCAACATTTCTGCTCCACCGGGTGCTGCATGATCCGGATTACTCCACCACCCCTTATAGTCTGTATAAAATATTTTTCCTGTGCTGTGATTTGAAACGGGATCCGTGATTACAATCAGTTTTCTTCCCCAAGTTTCTTCAGGGAACTTCAAACTATAAATGGCTTTTCCGTTTTTGGTCGACATATAATCTGTCAATATTTTCTTGGAGCTACTCGAGCGAATATAATAGCCCAAATCTTCATTGTTATTACGTTGCCACCACCAACGCCAAGAAATTTCATAGACTTCAATTTTTAGATTTTTTCTGTTGACGGGCTTTCCGTATTCATCAACCGTGACAATTGGAATCAGATTGACTTCGTCAGAATAGAGTGCATCATTCCAAGCTTTTCCTTTAGGAATTTTCACGCCTACATAGCTTTGATAAGGAGAATACGGAATAGAAATTCTGTCAATACTAAAGTCCCCTCCTTTTTCAAAAACTCTGGTTTTTAAGTTCACCTTGAGCATTCCGGGAGCCTCATTGCCTACATCAATTTTGGGATGAATCACCGCTCTGCCATCTCCATCCAACCTGCCGTCAAAAATGATGTCTTCTTCACCGGAAATATTTTTAGTAGGATCATCAAAATAATAATCTTTATAATTGGCAAAAGTTGTTCTCCCTTTAGCCACTTTCATCTCCACAATCGATTTTAAACCCGATGCTGTTGCTCCGTGTAACCATTTGGCTTGTAAAATCCCCGACAAATTATTGTTATGCAAAATTTTCGATTCAAAATTCAAATTGATTTTTAATCGATTGGGTTTAATTGCTTCAATTTTCAAAGTTTTGCTAAAAGTTGAACCGCCTACTTTGACTCTTGCCGTCCAGTTTCCGGTTGGCACATCTTGCGGAGTTGCCGTTTTAAAATCATAAAAATTATTAACCGGTTGAGTTTTTACTTTTCTGGAAAACAATTGATTTTCAGGTGTGTATATTTCCATCACCACAGGATGATTTTCGGGCAACGAACGATTTCTATCCTCCAAAATAAAATTAAGAAAGATACTGTCGCCGGGGCGCCACACACCGCGCTCTCCATAAATATAGCCTTTCACGCCCTTTCTGATTTTGTTTCCTCCTACATTGAACATGCTCAAAGAAAGTGCAGCACCATCATCTAAACGAAGATATCCGAACTGTCCGTTTTTCTTAGCGACCAACAAAAAGGGTTTATTTTCCAAATCAAGAATGGCTTGCCCTTCTGAATTTGTACTCCCTTTTCCAAGCAACTGATGTTGATAATTATAAACTTCCACTTCTACGCCCGAAAGATATTTGGTAGAAATCAGATCGGTTATGTTTACTTGCAACCGATGATTGGCATCTTCTTGGGCTATAATCCCGAAATTGGAAGCAAATACGTTTTGAATAATTTTGTGCTTGCCGCTGTGATAGTAAGATTTTTTACAAGGATTATTTCTCTCGGAATAATTATAGTCGTCATAGTAATCATCATAATAATAGTATTCACCAGAAGGTCCGTCATAAGCGCTTTCATCATTATTACTGTTTTCTGTTGTTTCATCCTCGGTGTCCGAGCCACAGTCAAACAATGATTGTTTTTTGTCAAACGTAATTTGCACACGATAGACCGCTCCTCGTTCAATTTTTATCAACTCGGATAAATCCAATGCAAAGCTATTCCATTGACCGTAATCAATCATCTTGTCTGATTTGAGCGATACTTCTTTTTTATAAATTACGCGGCCCACACGTTTGAGCTCTCGCCTACCGTCAAATTGATTTACCTGAAAAAATTGTGGCACATTGTCTTCAAAAATTTTGATAATCTTGACATTAACCGCCTTTAAATTAACCGCTTTAAACGGAAAAATCAAACCTTTTGCATCGGGCAAAATCACTCCTTTCGACATAGCTTGCACATCGGGTTTCAAACTAACAAACTTAATTTTCTGTTTGAAACGTTTGTACAATTTCCTGCCCATTGAATTGCGCACGGATCTTTCTATAATCAACTCGGTGGCTTTCTTGATTCTTTTCTTCGGATAAATTTTAACCGTGTTTCCGTCAACAGACAGACGAATCGGTGTTTTATCTTTGAAATGTACCAATCCGCGTAAATTTTGCTTCAAACTGACGGGATCGGAAAAATAGACTTTCACGCTTTGATCCGGCTCATTGACTAGTGCTACATTCATCACACTAAAATTATTGATTGACGGAATTTTTACTACTTTTTCTTGTTTATATTTGGCACCGATGGCGCTTCCGTCCCACTGCACAATCACCTCACTTTCTTTATCACCACGATAAATACTGTCAATCACAAAATGATGGATTTTTTGTTCAGACTCATGTGTCCAAGAAATCTTTTTTCGCTTGGCATTTTGAACAGCAGACAAAATGCTTTCTATTTTTTGAATATCTGCAAAATCTGCCGTCTTGAGCGTGCCTTCCAATCGTTGCCAAGACAAATCTTTCAAATTATAAGCTTGTAAACCCTTTATATCAACATCGATTGCTTGCGTTTTGGTTTGAAATGAAAATTCAAAATCCTTATACTTGTTCGGCACATCGACTATATCTCCCAAATGAAAAACCGCATCGAATTGCTTGGATCCCGGCAAAATATTATCCGGACTGAACTCAATTGTAAACTTATCTATCCAAACCGCTTTTCCATTGATTTTAGGTGTGAAACTAAAAAGTTCTTTCTCAATTTTTTTACCTACTTTCACATCTTGTTCTTCTGACAATTCAATCAAAATCGGATCGGAATTTGAGATAATTCCCGATGTAAAGCCGTTGATGTATGAAGTGAAACCTTTATCTATTTGCCGTTCTGCTTTATGTTTACATTGAGAAAAAAACAGCACAAATCCGACTGACAATAATATTATTTTTGAAAATTTTTTAGAGACCGTTTTAGACATATTCAAGATTTTAAATTTGCGACTAAAGGTAAGAAAAAAAACAGTCCCCGCTCAAAGTATTTCACAAGTGAAACTTCCCGATTTATAAACAACGGAAAAACGGGTATATCGAGAAAAAAAATACAAAAATCGATTTTACGACTATCCGATAAACCTTGCACCGGCTAATGCTACACCGATGCCTAAAATCGCTGACATAATTGCGATTGGAATTGCTGCTTTTTTGTCTTTTTTAGCCACAATTATCATGATAGGGATAGCGCAAAGCAGTCCGATGATTAGTCCTTTGAGCCAAGCATCTATCTGCCAATCAACAAAAGGAATAATCAGTCCCAAAGCCACCCAATGCATAAAAGCGGAAATATTGGCTGACTTTTCCAGTTTTTGTGCAATCATCGGAATCACATCAATTATTCCGGCAACAATGCCTATCAAAAGTGCTATCAGAATATTATTCATAATATTTGATTTAGTAGTTAAACAAAACATTTTCATAAAGTTACGCATTTTGTTCAAATAAAAAAAATATCGTAATTTTATGTGCCGGAAAATATATCCGTAATCCATTCAAAATGATTCAAAAAATTATACAAAATAAGTATCAAATCTTACTGTTTTTTGGAAGTTTGATTGTTTTTTCCGTCGGACTGGGTAGTGTACATCTGTTTGACTGGGATGAAATCAATTTTGCCGAGTCTGCTCGAGAAATGTTATTAACCGGCGACTATCTCAATGTGCAAATCAATTTTGAAATTTTTTGGGAAAAACCTCCTTTTTTTATATGGTTACAAGCATTATCAATGTCTGTTTTCGGCATTAATGAATTTGCTGCACGATTTCCTAATGCTTTAGCAGGCGCAGTCACACTGGTTACGCTGTTTAATATTGGAAAAGCTCTAAAAAATCGTTTATTCGGAGCACTATGGGTTATCAGCTATGTCGGCTCTTTGCTGCCTTTTCTATATTTTAAGTCAGGTATTATAGACCCTTGGTTTAATTTGTTTATCTTCTTGGGATTATATTTCTTTATCAAGTATCAACAGACCGACTCCAATATAAAAAATATTATTTTCTCAGGCTTTTTTATCGGGATGTCCATGCTGACAAAAGGTCCGGTTGGATTGCTTATTTTTCTACTGAGTATCGGCGTTTTTTTTGCACTCAATCATAGCAATTTTAAACTCAAGATTAGAGATATTCTTATGTTTAGTTCGGTTTTTATATTTATAGGAGGATTTTGGTTCATTCTTCAGATTATCAACGGAAATTCTCAAATTATTCAAGATTTTATCATCTATCAAATCAGGCTCTTTAAAACCAAAGATGCCGGTCATGGAGGTTTTTTATTTTATCATTTTATAATCTTATTTTTTGGTGTTTTTCCGGCATCTGTTTTTGCCTTGAGAAGTTTTATTCAATTCAAAGAAACAGATGAAAAAACGGTAATTTTCACCAAATGGATGAAAATTCTTTTCTGGGTTGTTTTGATACTATTTACTATCGTTAAAACAAAAATCGTACACTACTCATCACTTTGTTATTTCCCTATAACTTATTTGGCAACAGATGTAATCTATAAGCTATACCATAGAAAAATCGGTTTTTCAAAAATATATGTCTATATCATCGGAAGTATTGGAACTTTTTTAGGTATTATCGTTCTCTTATTGCCAACCCTTGAAATTTTCAAAAAAAAAATCATTGCTTCCGGACTGATAAAAGATGCGTTTGCCACAGGCAACCTGCAAGCAAATGTACATTGGTCACCGGCGGTCTATGCAATCGGTCTGTTTATGATTTTCGGCAGTCTTATGAGCATCAAACTCATAAAACAAAAAGATTCCAAACATAGATACACGGGCATATTTTTCACCACCGCACTGTTCACGTATAGTGCACTGTTTTTCGTGGTGCCTAAAGTTGAAAAATACTCACAAAATGCAGCAATTGAATTTTATCAATCTCATGCCGGAGAAGACGCCTACATCGAAACACTGGGCTTTAAAAGTTATGCACACTTATACTATTTCAGAAAGAAAGCCAATATGCATGTTGATAAAAATGAAGAATGGTTCGGAAAAGGAAATATAGATAAACCGGTTTATTTTGTATGTAAAAATTTTAGAAAAAAAGATTATCAAAAAAGATATCCCGAACTAAAAGAATTGTATGAAAAAAACGGCTTTGTGTTTTTTAAACGCTTGCCAAAAAAGTTTAGAGCAAATGATAAATGACAAAAAAATAGTTGTCGTTCTGCCCGCTTATAATGCGGAAATGACATTGGAAAAAACTTATGCCGAAATTCCTTTTGACATTGTTGACGAGGTCATTCTCACTGATGACCACAGCACAGACAAAACCGTTGATGTAGGGAAAAAATTAGGTATTAAACATATTATTGAGCATAATCAAAATAAAGGCTATGGAGGCAATCAAAAAAGTTGCTATAATAAAGCCTTGGAAATCGGTGGAGATATTGTGATTATGTTACATCCTGACTATCAATATACACCAAAGTTAATTCATTCTATGGCATATTTAATGGCAAACAATGTATATCCTGTTGTGATTGGCTCAAGAATTTTAGGAAAAGGAGCTTTAAAAGGAGGAATGCCCTTGTATAAATATATTTCAAATCGATTTTTAACACTTTTTCAAAATATTTTTATGAATCAAAAACTCTCGGAATATCACACGGGATATAGGGCTTTTTCCAAGGAAGTCTTGGAAACAATCAACTATAATGTCAATTCAGACGATTTTATTTTTGACAATCAAATGTTGGCACAAATTTTTGATGCCGGTTTTGAAATTGCAGAAATCACATGCCCTACCAAATATTTTGAAGAAGCATCATCCATTAATCTGAAGCGCAGCCTAAAATACGGGTTTGGTGTTATGGGAGTTTCTTTGTCATATTTCTTAAAAAAAATCGGCTTGGCAAAACCAAAATTTCTTTCAAAAAACAACAAACAAGAAAAAAAATCTTATTTTTGAAGAAAAATATTTCTTATGCGTTGGAAAGGCAGACAAACAAGCACACATGTTGACGATCGTAGAAGTCAAAGAGGAAAAGTTATCGGAGGTAGTATCGGAGTCGGAACAATTATTTTATTCATTGCCTACTCTCTCCTAACCGGAGAAGCTCCCACAGAACTTCTGCAACAGGCACCGTCTCCACAACAAAATACACAGCAAGCATCAGACAAAAACAACGAACTTGCTGAATTTTCAAAGGTGGTTTTTAAAGACACCGAAGACGTTTGGAATAAAGTATTCAGCGAACAATTAAACGGCAGATATACTTACCCCACTTTGGTCATCTTCAGCGGTCGAACACAGGCAGCCTGTGGAATGGCAAGTGCGGCAACGGGACCTTTTTACTGTCCCGCAGACAGAAAAGTTTATGTAGATTTAAATTTCTTCAGAGATCTTAAACGAAGATTCGGTGCTTCCGGAGATTTTGCCATTGCTTACATTATCGCCCACGAAGTCGGGCATCATGTACAAAATTTAATGGGAATCACCGACCAAGTGCATCGAATGAGAAGGAGACTGAGTCAAAAAGAATACAACAAATTATCTGTCAAATTGGAATTACAAGCTGACTATTTAGCCGGTGTATGGGCACACCACATCGAAAAAATGAAACATGTTTTGAATGAAGGAGATATTGAAGAAGCAATCAATGCCGCCAACTCCGTTGGCGATGACAGACTTCAAAAAAGACACCAAGGTTATGTCGTTCCCGACGCTTTCACACACGGAACTTCCGAACAAAGAATGAGATGGTTTGTCAAAGGCTTTAAAAGCGGAGATATCAGAGGTGGCGATACTTTCAATACTAACAACCTATAAAACATTTCATGCCGAAAACAACTTATCAAATCAGAAAGATTGATACTGAAAAAGTTATCCGTTCTCAAGAACATAAATTGATTAAAAATCTTCCCGGATTTGTTATCTATTTGCTCAAAAAAATTATCAAAGAAAAAGAGCTCAACGAATTGATTGAATTGGGCAGAACTAAAAAAAATATTGACTATATCTCCGCCGTTTTGCAACAGCTCAATATCAAATCAGAAGTGATAGGACCGGAAAATGTTCCGAAAAATAACAATCTGATTATTGCCGCTAACCACGCACTCGGCGGAATGGATTATTTTGCCCTGATGTTTGTATTGAAAAACAGATTCCCTGTCGTTAAAAGTCTTGCCAACGAAATTCTGCTCAACGTAGATCCTCTGAAAGAAATATTTTTACCGGTCAATGTTTTTGGCAAAAACTCGGAAAAAAACAAAAAACTGGTTGATGAGGCTATGGCCGACAACCAAACGCCTATTTTTATTTTTCCGTCCGGCGAAGTCGCCAGAAAATATCACGGGAAAATGGACGACGGGAAATGGCGCAGCGGATTTATCAGGTATGCCCTAGAATATAAAAGAGATATTCTTCCGGTTTTTATCGCCGCCGAAAACTCAAAATTCTTCTACAGACTCGCCGGTTTCAGAAGATTCATCGGACTTAAAGCCAATCTGGAGCTTTTTTTGCTGCCAAGAGAAATTTTGAAACAAAAAAATAAGAGTATCAAAATCATTATTGGAAAACCTATTTTACACTCAACTTTCAACCGGACAAAAAACGTCAAAGAATGGGCAACAAAAGTAAAAGAAAAAGTATATCAATTGGGAGAAAACAGATAAGGTTATCAAAAAAACGGGCTTTTGCTTTTAAACAAAATCCCGTTTTATAAAACTTTTGGTCTGATTAGAACGGCAAATCATCCGGTTCTTCATCAACTGAAAAATTATCAGCCGGTTCAAAATTCTCATTCATAGGCGGAGGCGTTTCTTGTGGCATCTCTTGTGTGATTTTGCTAATTCTCCAACCCTGTATTGAATTAAAATATTTGGTTTCTCCTTGAGGAGATATCCATTCTCTTCCTCGCAGATTAATACTGATTTCCACTTCATCTCCCTCGGCAAATTGATTCAACAAATCGGTTTTGTCTTGAACAAATTCAATATTCAAGAATTGAGGATATTGCTCGTCTGTGACAATCACCACTTCTCTTTTTCTAAACCCGTTACTTCCAAAAGTTTGCGTGTCTGTGATTCTTTTAATTTTTCCTTTTACTTCCATAATTTATACTTGATTTGATAATTTTTCCTGATAATTTCAACATATTGTTTTTTGATAAGATCAAAATATTGCTATCGTTCCGTATTTTCTCGACAAAGATAATTGAAATATTATAATTTTATTAAACTATGACGTATATTTGCACATTTAAAATTCGAATATAATGAGTACAATTAAAATTACCTTACCGGATGGGAGCATTAAAGAATTCCCAAAAGGGGTTACACCTTATGACATCGCTAGTAGTATTAGTGAAGGTTTGGCTAGAAATGTGATTTCAGCAAAATTCAACGATAAAAAAGTTGAAACGCTTACTCCTTTGACAACCGATGGTAGTCTTGTGCTCTATACTTGGAACGATGACGAAGGCAAAAAAACTTTTTGGCATTCATCAGCACATTTGATGGCGCAAGCCATTCTGAAATTTTATCCTGATGCCAAACTAACAATCGGACCTGCTATTGACAATGGTTTCTATTATGATGTTGACTTTGGGAATGCTTCATTCTCTGAAAACGACTTTGAAAAAATTGAAAAGAAAATGTTGGAAATTGCCAAAGAAAAGCACGAATTCAAGCTTCGGAAAGTTTCTAAAAAAGAAGCTTTGAAACTCTATCAATCAGAACACAATCTTTTTAAGGTTGAGCTCATCGAGAACTTGGAAGACGGAGAAATTTCCTTTTGCGACCACGATGATTTCACAGATTTGTGTCGTGGCGGGCATTTGCCCAACACCGGATTAATCAAGGCTGTAAAACTGTTAAATGTTGCCGGAGCCTATTGGCGCGGAGACGAAACAAAACCCCAATTGACAAGGGTTTACGGCATTTCATTTCCTAAACAAAAACTATTAAAAGAATATCTGGAACTACTCGCAGAAGCCAAAAAACGTGATCACCGAAAACTAGGAAAAGAACTGGAACTCTTTGCTTTTTCTCAAAAAGTAGGACAAGGGCTGCCTTTATGGCTGCCTAAAGGGGCTGCCTTAAGAGAACGCTTGGAAAATTTCTTGAAAACAGCTCAAAAAAAAGCAGGATATCAACAAGTGGTTACCCCTCATATCGGACATAAAGACCTATATGTCACTTCCGGACACTATGAAAAATACGGACAAGACAGTTTTCAACCCATCAGCACCCCGAAAGAAGGTGAAGAGTTTCTGTTGAAACCCATGAACTGTCCACATCATATTGAAATATTCAAAACCAAACCATACAGTTATAAAGATTTACCGGTTCGTTTTGCCGAATTTGGCACCGTATATCGCTATGAACAAAGCGGTGAGTTACACGGATTGACCAGAGTGCGCGGTTTCACACAAGACGATGCGCACATCTTTTGCACACCCGAGCAGCTATTGGAAGAATTCAAAAAAGTAATCGATTTGGTTATGTATGTTTTCGGATCATTAGGGTTTGAAAACTTTACGGCACAAATCTCGTTAAGAGACAAAGAAAACAAAAACAAATATATTGGTGACGACAAAAATTGGGAAAAAGCGGAAAGCGCCATTATCCAAGCTGCAAAAGAAAAAAACTTGAACACGGTTACTGAATACGGTGAAGCGGCATTCTACGGTCCCAAATTAGATTTTATGGTTAAAGATGCCTTGGATAGAAGTTGGCAATTGGGAACCATTCAAGTAGATTATAATCTTCCGGAACGCTTTGAATTAACCTACAAAGGTTCAGATAATAAACTACACAGACCGGTGATGATTCATCGAGCACCATTTGGTTCTATGGAACGCTTTATCGCCATTTTACTGGAGCACACCGCCGGTAATTTTCCGCTTTGGCTCACACCGGATCAGGTTATTATCCTACCTATCAGCGAAAAATATGAAAAATATGCGAAAAATGTTTTAAATTTGCTGCAAAATTCCGATATTCGCGCCGCAATTGACGACAGAAATGAGAAGGTTGGAAGAAAGATTCGCGATGCAGAAATCAAGAAAATTCCTTACATGATTATTGTAGGAGAAAAAGAAGAAGAGAATGGCACGATTTCTGCCAGAAAGCACCAAAAAGGAGATATCGGAAGTTTTAATATCGATGAATTTATTCAGCATATTAAAACCGAAGAATCCAAAGATATTAAAGAATTTGATTATTAACCATAAAAACATAAGACAATAGCAATACGTAGAAGACGCAGTCGCAGACCGGGAAGGGTCATCAAAAAGAACCCACACCGCATCAACGAGGAAATCACCGCCAGAGAAGTGCGTTTGGTCGGGGATAATGTTGATATTGGTGTATATCCGGTGAGAGAAGCTTTGAGAAAAGCTGAAGAATTGGGCTTGGATTTGGCAGAGATTTCGCCAAAAGCAGACCCACCCGTTTGTAAAATTTTGGACTATAAGAAGTTCTTGTATGACCAAAAGAAAAAAGAAAAAGCCATCAAATCTAAAACCCAAAAAGTAACGCTTAAGGAAATTAGATTTGGTCCGCAGACAGACGATCACGATTATGAATTCAAGAAAAAGCATGCGATGAATTTTCTTAAAGAAGGCAATAAATTAAAGGCTTATGTATTTTTTAAAGGTCGCTCCATCATATTCAAAGAACAAGGGCAAATACTCCTGCTGAGATTAGCTCAAGATTTGGAAGAATATGGAAAAGTGGAACAAATGCCTAAACTGGAAGGAAAAAAAATGATTATGATGTTGGCGCCCAAGTCACAAAAAAAGAAATAAGAAAAAAAATAAATATAAATAAAGAAGAAGGATCATGCCAAAACTTAAAACAAAAGCCAGTGCCAAAAAGAGATTTAAACTCACAGGCTCTGGAAAAATCAAAAGAAAACACGCTTATAAAAGTCATATTTTGACCAAAAAATCAAAAAAGCGTAAATTGAGATTGACACACTCCGGTTTGGTGAGTGATGCCGACAGAAGTAACGTATTACAATCATTGGGAATGAAATAAAACCCAATTTGATTGTGGTAGATTTATTAACCATGGAACAGTGCTAAAAAAGAAAAAAGACCTTTAAGCGGGCGCCTGTTACAAAAAAATCAAAATTATGCCAAGATCAGTAAATTCAGTAGCAAAAAGAAAAAGAAGAAAAAAAATCCTTAAACAAGCAAAAGGATACTTCGGAAGAAGAAAAAATGTTTATACCGTTGCTAAAAATGCGGTTGAAAAAGCAATGCTCTATGCTTATAGAGATCGAAAACAAAAGAAAAGAAACTTTAGAAGTTTGTGGATTTTGCGTATCAACGCTGCCGCAAGACTACACGGAATGACCTATTCTCAATTTATGGGAAAAATTCATGCAAACAATATTGACCTGAACCGAAAGGTTTTGGCAGATCTCGCCATGAACCATCCTGATGCTTTTAAAGCTCTGGTTGAGAAAATCAAATAAAACTTTTTTATATTTATATAACAAAAAACCGTCAATCTCTGATTGACGGTTTTTTTGTTCATGTTTACTGTATTTTATTTGATTAAAATTTTCTTATAAGCTTGTTTGTTCAAGCCTTTGGCATGAACTAAATAAATACCTGAGGGCAGATCTACATGGAGTTTATGCATGCCTCTCGACAACTTGCGATAGACTCTAACCTGCTGTCCTGTGATGCTATAAATGTTCACATCGATTTGATTAGACGCATACACCGATAAAATCCGGTTTCCTGCATCATAGACTTTAAATTCAGATGAGCTGAATTCTGCAATACTCGCACCGGGATCATATCTATAAGTGAATTGAATGGGAGAGCCTATCTGCCCGCCCAAATTATCCGTAGCATAAAATTTCAATATATAATCCTTTGGATAGGTTGGAAAATTGGCAGGATCGTCATTATGCATAAAATCTATATCATCACTACCTGTTGATGCACCGGGAGCCAAGCGTCCTCCTCCTTGATAAGTTGTGCCCACAGTCATTCCTTGATAACAATTTCCTCCACCGTTTATACCAAAACAGAATGCTATTCTACTGCCATCTGTATTAATGATATTCACCACTTCCAGAGAAACTCCAATATTGGTATTATGCGTGTTGGTCAGAATGACATGCGTTGTAAAACGGTCTATACTAACCGTTACAACATCTCCATTATTAATCGGCATCCCTGTCTGTTCATTCAACAATGTAAACTGCGCATTTGCTACAAAGCTTAAAAGCAAAAGTAAAAGTATTAAACTTTTTTTCATGATATTATTTTATTTAGTGATTATAATTTTTTTCAATATGGTTTTTGTTTCTTTTTGAAGTTTCACAAAATAAACTCCACTGGAGAACTTATCAAGATTAACAGATTGAGAAGAGACCAAATCATGTTTTTCATAAATACGCGCTCCCATCATGTCAAAAATTTCCAAATTCATTCCCGACACATTTTCAAAAATAAAATTTCCCGTACTCGGATTAGGATAAATCTTGACACCTGCAAAATAATTATCATTTATTCCCGCCGGAACAGTTGTGGTAAAGGGTTTTCTGTCTCGTTGTCCAAAAACACCACTCCCTTGAAAAACTACGTCTCCGGTTGCTGTTTCCATTTTGTAGCTGCCATTTCCATATGTTCCATTAATTCCATCTCCATAAGCATCAAGAATAAGAAATGTATAACACCCTGTGTCGTTTAGTGTCACATTATGTGTATGAGTTTGTGTGCCGTTGGCAGGCAAATTACCATAAGGCCCTCCTCCTGCTAATACATTCCCGTTATCATCCAAAATTCCCCATGTGGTTTCCGAACCATAGCGGTCTTGAACAATCGTAACTACATAGTCTGTTCCTTCTCCGGTATTTGTTGTTTCTGCAATATTAAAAGTCTTCAAATTGTCTGCCGGATTTTCATCTGCAGCACCATTCACCGTACTGACAGCAACATGAAAAACATTTGTTGATTGAACAGGAAAACTGAATTGAGGTAATTCAATAAACTTTTTCTGAAGTTTCAGAATAGAACCCGTCCAATTCAAGGTTTGTTGATTATCTCCATTCATGTCATAAGTAATGGTCATTGCTGTAATTTCAGATGATCCAAAATTTCTAACCTTTAATATGGGTTTAATTTGTCCGGCAGAACAAATCTCATCATATATGTAGAGTTCTTTTAACACGGCATTACTAGTATACGCAAAATTGGTATAGGTGATAGGTCCACTATTTGCGGTAACAACTTCTTGATGTCCTTCCGCTACAAAAGCAACCAATTCTAAATTTCCCATTTCTAACGGAATTCCTCTAATATCGGCAGGTAAGGTGTAGGTGTATTGACGCTGAATCAAGGTTCCCTGTGAAGTTGTTGTAATTTCATCTCCCCATTGTCCCGTAATCATATGTCTGAGCATATGCATATGATTATAGTTTTCATCGGTATAATCTTTAATAGGTAAAATTTGAGTAGGATTTCTTGAAGCACTAACCTGAATTCCTTCAACATTGTCCTGCAGCAAAGCCACATTCAAATAATTGGAGGCTTGAGAACTATTTCCCGTATAATATACTTCAACATTGATTGTCATTTCTCTTGTTTGTGTATCCACCGTTGCTTCTAAAGCCACATTGCAATAGGATGCTTCACCCATAACCTGATTAGCTGACGAAGACCAACTCGTCCGACTCATGGCAGTTGCATTTCCTGAAAAAACATGTCTATTAACAGAACCGGACGGATAAAAGTGCACTCCCGCACCACTTGCAAAAGCAGTTCCAAATGGAGTTCTGTAATCCGGTTCTCCTGACCCCGGCGTTGCATAACCTCCCACGTGAACGTTAGAGATGAATACATCATCCGGATGTGCAGCTTTCATTTGACTGGCTATTTTGTGTCCGGCAGGACACCATGTACAATGCATTCCTGTATATTCTTCCAATAGAACATTCCTATTTTCCTGTGTATGACTCACAGGCAACTGAGCAAAAAGCATATTCATGCTTAGAAAAGTAATAAATGATAACAGAGTAGTTTTTTTCATAAGTTTTTATTTTTATTGATTATCAAGCTTTTGAGCAACAAATATATTTAAAAATGAAATTTAAGAATATGTATTCTGCTTATTTAACAAAACCTTAAGAGTTAATTATGTTATTTTTAATTGGCAGTGACTTTGTCGTGTGTTGTTTTTGAATACAATTATTTTTTTGTTAAAATTTCCATATTATTACACTTTAAAAAAAATATTTATACAAAAAAAACCTACCATCGATTTTGATGGCAGGTTTTTGGTTATAAAACAATATTCCAAAATTTATTTCGAGATTAAAATCTTTCTTAAACTTGTTTTTTCTCCTTTGATAAGTTTCACAAAATATACACCGTTTGAAAGATGTGAAACATTGATGTTTCTCAAAGCCGGAAGCTCATTTTCAGCAAAAACTCTTGCGCCTAAAACATTATAAATTTCTACGTTCATTCCTTCTGCATTTCTGATTGCAATATTTCCGTTTGAAGGATTCGGGTAAACAGATACTTCACTGAATACAACATCTTCTATACCGGCAGTATTAACAGACTTTACAGACTGCATCATATCCTTATTTGATTCGTCCTGCAAATAAACTACAACTTCCAAATCTGTCCATTCTTCAACATGTGTTCCGGCAACAGCTGCAGTCAAAGTTTGTGAAACCGGTGTTCCGGCAGTCAGATTAAGCATTGTTCCATTCGCGTTAGGCACCATTTTCATCATCACATTTGTAAAAGAAGTTTCTCCGTTATTCCCTACATTGCCGGTGGTTGTTTTTTCCACAACAGCACAAAGCAATCTAAAATTACCTGACAAATATGGTGTTATATTTACATTTACCGTGATATTATGACTAGCATCCATTGTATAATCGGAAGTCAACATAAAGTATGCGGCTTTGGAACGGGCAGCATCCAATCTTTGTTGTAATCCTGTTGTGTTATAAATCGTCGATTTATGATTTCCATCAAGAAATAATGTAGGCACTCCTTTAACTCCATAATAGGTTTTTCTTACCCCTCCTTCAGCTGTGTAATATGAATCTCCGGGAGGTGGCCAATTCATTTGATATTTTACCAAATTAAAATTACCCGCATTTGCTGTTAGAAAAGTAGTGTTAAAATAATTTGTATTGAATGTGGCACAAGGCGGGCAGGTCGATGCTGTAAACTCTTCATACATCGGCGTGTTCTGAGTAGACTGTATTGCTACTCTCACCGACTTTGTCATACTGTCATCTGCAGGCACATCATCATCCCCTGTCAATGCATTCATATTTGAAACATATACCTTCAATGTATGTGAGCCTAAATTAGCATTCCAAGCAGTGGCATGTGTAACAGTTGTACTTTGTCCTGTTGCCAAATTTAATCCTGTTAACCTTTGTGTTACGACAGTTCCCCCATCGACTTGATAGTTGAAATCTACCGAGTCCAAAGTGCTTACTCCATGATTTTTAATAGTTGTCACAATATTAACATTTCCTTGCAAAACAATATCATCAATCGCAATATCCGTCACGCCACAGTCGTTAGCATTGTAGGCTCCTCCAATACCTAAATGTATATTCCAGTTCCTCATAATCCCATAGGAAGAAAGCAAACGCCAATTATTCCTGTACCACAAGTAATTCACATCATGAAATGGTGAGCCGCTATCTGCCCCAATCACAAATCCTCCCGGAGTTGCCACAGAAACCACTTTATAGCCTACATACAACTCTTGAGTTCCTGTGATTTGATAAGGAGTAGTTAACGTAATCGTGTTCCACGAGTTTGCTGTCAGCGTGTTTGCTGCAACAGATTGCGTGTAGACCGGTGCGGCATTCAGTTGTGTGTAAATTTGAAACTCAACATCCCCCGTCAAGCCTGATGTTTTTTTAAGATAAACCTTAATCTCTTCAATCTGTCTATTCGTATAAGGCGCTAAATCAAAAGTAGAAAATTTTGTAGCTGCAATCAACGTAAAAGCTCTATTATTAAGACCAATAGCAGAAGCGTTTGTTCCGTTATCGAGATGTAACCAATCCGTAACGGTTTTCGAGTCATAAGTGGGTGTACCACCATTAGATTTCACCATTTCGAGCTGCCCTTGCATCAAGAAATAGCCCAGAAAGAAAACGAAAAATAGGGTAATTTTTTTCATAAGAAAATGTTTTTAGATAATTATATTAAATTTACAAAACAAATGTATCACATAACACAATACCCACATATTCATTGTGATAACTTTAACAAAACCTTAAGTGTTAATTATGCTAAAATAAAAATAATAACATTTATTGTTTATTAACGTCTTTTTTTTTACTATTTAGCTTGTAAGTTTTCATTTTCAAGCGCATCTTTATAAGAGGAAAAGTTGGAACGCTCTTCTTCAGACAGTTCCGGAAAATCAACATTTAATTTTTTAAGTTCTTCAAAAAGTATTTTTGCTACAATCAGTCGCGCTGTCGGTTTATCATCCGCTGGAATCACATACCAAGGCGCGCAGTTTGTTGAAGTTTCATTCAATACACTCTCATAAGCATCTTGATATTGATTCCAATAACCGCGTTCTTTTAAATCAGCCGCATTGAATTTCCATTGTTTATCTTCTCTGCGGATACGACGTAAAAATCTATATTTTTGCTCTTCCTTGGAGAGATGGAGAAAAAATTTAAAAATTTTCATCCCGTTCTCTGCCTGATGTCTTTCAAAATCTTTGATTTGTCGAAATCTTTTTTTCCAAAATTTATCATCGATATCCTCCAAAGATTTTATACCGTATATGTTCTGATGAATTACCAGCTGTGGGTGTATTCTTGCAATCAACACATCTTCATAATGCGTGCGGTTGTGAATGCCAAACATGCCTCTTTCAGGCAATTTGAGTATATGCCTCCAAATATAATCATGATTATGTTCTAAATCAGTCGGTTTTTTAAAATCAAAAACTTCAATACCGCTGGGATTGATATCTTTAAACACCTCACGTATCAGACTATCTTTCCCTGCCGTGTCCATGCCTTGAATACCAATATAAACAGCCGGAGTCCCTGCAGCATAAATTTTTGTTTGAATTTCAGCCACTTTTCGTCTAACTTTTCTGATTTCGTCCTCAATTTCCTTCTTGTCGGCATGAAGATTTACTTTAGTTGGCAAATCCTTAATTTTATATTTTTTCCCTGATTTAATCTTGTAGTCTTTGATTTGAATTTTTTTCATAATGCTTTTAATTTTTCCTGCATAAAAATAGTAAAAAAATATTTACATGAGACTCTTGTGCATTTCATATGTAAGAAAACACCATTTTAACCATACTTCAAAAGATGTTTTTTACACGTTATTGTTAAATAAAAGCTAAATAAAAGTTAAACTTATAAGGTATTTTTTAAGCTGTAATTTTTTGTCTGTAACTTTGTTATCATAACACTAACCACATAAATTCTATTTTTATGAAAAAAACTTACTTCTTTTTTGTAACGTTGATGCTTATGACATCATTGGTTTACTCACAGACAACGATTCTCAGTGAGGATTTTGAAAACGCATCGGGAACTACTCCTCCTACAGGTTGGACAAGGACATCTAACGGTGTCGGATGGAAATTTGGAGCTAACCTAGGTAGCCAATATTGGCATATTCCGTCTCACACCAAATATGCTGCTGCAAATGACGATGCTGCCGGACAAAACAACGACGGAAGTGTTGACTACCTTATCTCTCCCGCTATTGATTTATCAGGTTATACCACGGTTCTTCTTAAATTTGCCAAATTTTTCGATGGAAAATACGACCAACTTGCCAGTGTGGAAATCTCTACAGATGGAGGAAATAATTGGACATCAGTTTATACTGTTCCAAAAGATGACGAATGGGCAGAAAAAGTTATTTCTCTCAGCAACTATGCCGGACAATCAAATGTGATGATTGGTTTTCATTCCAATGATACAGGGCGATGGTCAAGTGGCTTTGCCGTTGATGATGTTCAAGTATATAAACCCGTGGCATATGACGTATCTTTAGTCTCAATCGACACACCTCCCTATGTAACGGCAGGAAATGTAAATATTCAAGGGACCCTGCAAAATTTGGGACAAACAAATCTAACCAGTATAGATTTAATGTGGTCTATTGATGGAGGCACAACCTACACAACCGACCATTTAACCGGCATTAACGTAGCTCCCGGAGATTTCTATAACTTCACGCAAACCACCCCAATAGATATGTCCGCGACACATGGTTATAACGTAACCATTAAATTGGAAAATCCGAACGGACAAAGTGACCAAATACCAAATGACAATACCTTGACAAAACAAATCTCTTCATTGAGCCAAATTCCGACAAAACGATTTGTTGGAGAAGAAGCCGGAGGAACTTGGTGTGGATGGTGTCCTAGAGGATTAGTGGCTTTAAAAGATATGGCACATTATCATCCGAATCATTGGATTGGAATTTCCGTTCATAATGGTGATCCAATGACAAATTCTGCTTATGATTCCGCCCTATCTACCCACAGAGGTGGAGCCGGTTTCCCCGGAGGGCTTTTTAATCGTGTAGGAGGAAATGTTGACCCCGGAAACTATAGTGCCATCTATCAAGAAAAACAAAATGAACTTACTCCCGTAGATATTGATATCACAAATATTTCATGGAATGCGGCAAATCGCACAATTTCATTTGATGTTGAAGCAACTTTTTATACAAATTTCACAGGAGATTTCAGAATAAATGCCGTTATTACAGAAGACCATGTTTCCGGAACATCTTCTTCATGGGGACAACATAATTATTATCACAACCGATACGACCTTATCGATTGGGAAGGAATTAATTGGAAAAATCTACCATCCACCGTGCCGGCATCACAAATGGTTTATGATGACGTTGCCAGAGCTATATTGGCCGGGTGGGATGGCACGCCGGGGAGTATTCCAAGCACAATTGTAGATGGTGTGACTCATTCTCAAAGCTATACCTACACCGTGCCGGCATCATCTGATGAAAACAACATCAATTTAATCGGTTTAGTCATAGACCAAAACACCGGAGCTATTACAAACGGTTTTAAGAAAAAATTTGATTTGGCTGCCGGTATAGCCGATAATACAGCTGAAAAAATATCACTCTATCCTAATCCGACAAATGGCATCATGCACATTACCAACGCAAAGGATGCATCTGTTGAAGTGTGGAACATTTTAGGACAAAGAGTGATTCAAAAACATATCATCAGAAATGATGAAATTAATATTTCAGGCTTAAAAAATGGAAATTATATCGTTAAAATAATTACAGAAAAAGGCACGAACATTCAGAAAATAACTCTGATAAAATAAACATTAAAAAAATCATAAACGTCTAAAAAAAGAGGCATTCTTGTTGAATGCCTCTTTTTTTATTTAAAACCGGAAAAATTATAGACAATTCCTAATTTCAACTTTTTAGACTACTTTTGTGTCAACAAAAATAGACAAAATGGCAGCTAACAGAATCATGGATCCCATTGGAAAACTAATGGGTCTTCGCTACAAATCTCATCCTTGGCACGGAATAAATATCGGAAAAAATGCCCCCAAAAGCCTCATGGCTTTCATTGAAATGGTTCCCACTGACACGGTTAAATATGAAGTAGACAAGGAAAGCGGCTATCTCAGAATTGATCGTCCCCAAAAATATTCCAACGTAGTCCCCTCTCTCTACGGCTTCGTCCCCCAAACTTATTGTGGCAGTGAAGTAGCAAAATATGCCAATAAGAAAACCGGCAGAAAAGATATTATTGGTGATGGTGACCCTTTGGATATTTGTGTGCTCACCGAAAAGGAAATTGTTCATGGCGATATCATCATTCAGTCTAAACCCATTGGCGGTTTCAGAATGATTGACGGCGACGAAGCTGATGATAAAATCATTGCCGTGCTTGAAGGCGATGCTGTTTTTGGGAAGTATAACGATGTTTCCGAACTTTCTCAAATTATCATAGATCGATTAAAACATTACTTTCTCACATATAAAGACCTTCCGGGAAACCCGAGTAATGTTGAAATCACAGACACCTATGGTGCAAAAGAAGCCCATGAAGTTATTGAATGTTCTATCAAGGACTATAGAAATAAGCTTAATAATCTTGGAAGCCTTCTGAAAGATGTCTGATTTCAGACAAAACCGCCTGTTTTCGAACATATCTTGTGTTAATTTTTTACTAAATTTCAAACTATAATGCTTTACGTGTAACAAAAGTCATTATCTTTCGTCTATAATAATAATCACTAAAAATTATAGCATGAAAAAAATATTTGTATTACTATTTGTAAGTATCCTATTCTCGTTCAACTCTAATGCGCAAACCGCAGATGAAATTGTAAACAACTATCTGGAAAATATTGGTGGAAAAGAAAAACTTGCCAAACTGGAAGGAATTCACATGCTCGCAAAAGCTCAGGCTCAAGGCATGGACATTCCTGTTGATATCTACATGTTCAAAGACGGAAAACAATTGGTGAAATTTGAACTCCAAGGAAAAAAAATGGTACAACTTGCTTTTGACGGAACAACCGCATGGGGCACCAACTTCATGAGTGGAAAAGCGGAAAAGAAAGACAGTGAAGATATCAAAAACCTGATTCGCACGGCAAAAAATTCATTTCCCAATCCTTTTTTGAACTATAAAGAAAAGGGACACAAAATTGAACTCATCGGAAAAGAAGAAGTTGAAGGAACAGAAACCTATAAAATAAAATTAACCGAACTTCCTGTTCTGGCTGACGGAAAAGAAGTCTCTAATGAAAGTTACTATTATTTCGACACAGAAAATTTCATCCCCGTTATGGTGGAACAAGAAATCAAATCCGGTCAAGCAAAAGGAGCTAAAACTCAAGAAGTATTCAGCGACTTTCAAGAAGTTGACGGCTTATATTTTCCTTTTAGCACAATAAACAAATTCAATGGACAAACCGGACAAGAAATCAAAATTGAAAAAATTGAGCTCAATCCGGAAGTAGATATGAACATGTTCAAATTTCCTGAAGAGCAAAAAGAAACTTCTCAAGAAAAAAAATAGATTACTTTTAAAAGCCTTTAATTTTTAAAGATTAAAGGCTTTTTATTTTACTTAATACCAACTAAAAATACTCAAAATCATGAAATACATCCTTTCTCTTCTGATTCTAGGCTTATCTCTTATGACATCCGCACAAAATAAACCCCTAACGGGAAAACAATTATTCGGATCACTACGAGCCAGACATCTCGGCCCGACGGTTACCAGCGGACGAGTTACCGATATCGAACCACACCCTACAAATAACAATATTCTATACGTTGGAACAGCAGGAGGCGGAGTATGGAAAACGATGAATGCCGGTGTCAACTTTAAACCTATTTTTGATAAACATAACTCATCCATCGGAACAATTGCTCTTGACCCGAAAGACCCTGACCATATCATTTGGGTGGGAACAGGCGAAACTTGGACCAGAAACAGCACATCTACCGGTGATGGATTATATCGCTCCACAGACGGCGGAAATAACTGGAAAAAAATGGGCTTTGAAAACTCAGAGCGCATCAGTAGCATCCAAATTGACCCTAAAAATACCAATATTGTTTACGTAGCCGTGCTTGGGCATCTTTGGGGAGATGATAATGAACGCGGTGTTTATAAAACGACAGACAACGGAAAAACTTGGAAAAAAATATTGGCAGGAAAAGCCGACACCGGAATTTCAGACCTGATAATGGATCCCAACAATCACAATGTATTATATGCTGCATTTTGGCAGTTCAGAAGAACACCTTGGTCTTTCAATTCCGGCGGAGAAAATTCAGCACTATATAAAACAACCGATGCCGGAAAAACATGGAAAAAAGTCAATTTTGGTGTCACCTCTAAACAACTCGGCAGAATTGCAATCACCGTGGCACCTTCAGACTCCAACAGACTCTATGCTGTTATCGAAGCAAAAAAAGATGCCGAAAAAGGCTTATATGTCTCTGATAATGCCGGAAAAACATGGAAAAAAGTAAACGGAGATTTTGCCATAACCGTTCGCCCTTTTTATTTTGCCAGACTGGTTGTTGATCCAAAAAACAAAGACATTGTTGCCAAAGCCGCCTTTTTTGCATCCATCAGTACTGACGGAGGTAAGACATTTAAAAATTTTGGAGACATGCATGCTGACATACATGATATCGTCTTTGACAAAGACAATTCGGATCGAATGTATTTTGCCACCGATGGAGGATTTTATTTTTCTTTGGACAAAGGCGTTTCCAACATCAAAAACAAAGACTTAAATGTTGGACAATACTACTTTATAAGTGTGGACAACGAAACCCCATATAACATTTATGGCGGATTGCAAGACAATGGCTCTTGGTGGGTGCCGTCAACAGCATCCGGCGGTGTAAAAGAAAAAGATTGGAATGCTGTTGGCGGAGGCGATGGCTTTAGGGTTTACAGGCATCCAACAAAAAAAATAATCTACTCGGAATATCAAGCCGGAGAATGGATTGGACGCTATGACATGGAAAAACAAACCATCAGAAATATCACGCCTTTTTCTGAAAAAGAAGGAGAAAAATTGCGTTTTAATTGGAATCCCGCACTGACATTAAGTCCGAACAAACCGGATAGAGTCTATGTCGGTAGTCAATATTTGCACAAATCCGATGACATGGGAAATAACTGGACAATTATTTCTCCCGATTTGACAACCAATGACAAAAGCAAGCAAAATCAAGACAAATCCGGAGGAATCACGGTTGATAATTCCGGCGCTGAAAACAATAATGATATTTTCACAATAGCAGAATCTCCGTTAGATGAAAATGTGATTTGGGTGGGAACAGACGACGGTTATGTTCAAATAACTACGGATGGTGGAAAAAATTGGACAAATGTAACCAAAAATATTCCCGGACTCCCCGCCAATTCTTGGGTCTATCACATTGAAGCCGGCAACTTTGATAAAAAAACCGCCTATGCCGTTTTCGACAGACACACGCTAAACGATAAAAAAACTTATGTATATAAAACCACTGATTGGGGAAGAACTTGGCAATCAATCGTCACAGATGAAATCAAAGGCTTTGCCAGAAACATACAAGAAGATTATGTGAAAAAAGGCTTGCTGTTTCTAGGAACGGAAGACGGTTTGTACATCACGATAAACGGTGGAAAAAACTGGATGAAATTTGAAAATAATATGCCAACGGTTCCTGTTCATTTTATTGCCCTGCAAAAGAAGACAAATGATTTGGTGCTGGGCACACACGGCCGCGGTGCAATTGTTATAGATGATATCAGTCCTTTAAGAGAAGTCACTGACGATGTGCTGAAAAAAGATGTCTATTTCTTTAAAACCAAGCCTTTCACCATGTATGAACGCGAAAATTTCGGTGGAGGATATGGCACCAACAATTATGTCGCTCCGGGAAGATCCGGTGGCGCCAAAATTATCTATTATCTCAAAAAAAGGCATACATTCGGAAAAATGAGCATGTCTGTCTTAGACGACAAAGGCAACGAGGTGGTTAAGCTAACACCGACAAAACAAAAAGGTGTTAATATTGTTAGGTGGTATTATCGCTCAAAAATTCCTAAATCCGCAACCGGAAAAACTTTGAGTATGGGAAGCTTTGCCGCCCCCAGAGTTCCTGCAGGAACTTATACTATCCGCATGAAAAAAGGCAAAAAAGTTTATGAAACAAAAATTCAAACCAAATACGATACCTTGCCCGGAATTTCTCTGAAAAATAGAAAAATTCAAGAAAAAACCATTGCAGAAATATATGACATGATTGAAGATTTGGCTTATTTGGTCTATCAAAATGATGAAATGATAAAATATGCAAAAGAACTGAAAAAACTGAACGGAAAACTGAAAAAGCCTGCAAATCAACTCATTGCTCAATTAAATACACTGAAAAAAAGCTTGGTTCAAACCACAGGTGACAATTATACACAAACGCCTAAACCCGAACTAAGAGAAAAAATTTCAAAACTATATAGCAATATTCTCGGAGAATATGATTTGCCGTCAAATTCTCAAATGAAAAATTTGAAAATATTGAAAAATGACTTAAAAAGTGCACATCAGAAATTTGAGAAAATCAAGAAAAAATATTTTAAAAAACTGGTGGCAAAAGCTACAAAATATAAACTCAAATCTTTTGATATCAAATCATTCAAAGATTTTACAAAAAAATAATTTTTATGAGCTTTAATGTTAAACAGAAGCTGCCGAATGGCAGCTTCTGTTTTTTTATATTTTAATTTCCTATATTTGGAAGTAAAAATAAAGCTATGAAACAATTTCTTTTAATTTTTATTTTATTTTCTTCCGCCGCTATCTTTGGGCAGAACGAAAAAGATATCAAGACCTATATTCCGGAACTTCTCACTACTTACAAACATTTACACCAAAATCCGGAATTATCTTATTTGGAAAAAAACACGGCAAAACTACTTGCAAAAAAAATGCGTTCTTACGGATTTAAAGTCACCGAAAATTTTGGAGGTACCGGAATTGTTGCTATTCTAAAAAATGGAAAAGGTCCTAAAATTTTAATCAGAACCGATATGGATGCATTGCCTATACTCGAAAAAACAGATGTGGCATACGCAAGCAAAGTCAAACAAAAAGATATTGAAGGAATTGAAAGACCCGTTATGCATGCCTGCGGACACGATATGCACATGAGCATTTGGTTGGGAACGGCAAAATATCTTGCAAATCACAAAAAAGAATGGAAAGGCAGCATTATGATGATCGGACAACCCGCCGAAGAACGCGGTGGCGGATCGGATGCCATGTTGAAAGCCGGTTTATATCAAAAATTTTTCATTCCTGACTATGCACTTGCCATTCATATCCGGTCCAATTTGCCTGCCGGAACCATTTCTTATTGTCCGGGATACGCCATGGCAAACGTAGATATGGCACAGATAAAATTTATCGGACGAGGCGGACATGGTGCCTACCCTCACGGAACCATAGACCCTATTGTGATGGCTGCACAATTTGTCACCGATATGCAAACCATTGTCTCCAGAGAAATATCACCTACAGATCCTGCCGTTGTCACCGTTGGTTCTTTTCATGGCGGAACAAAAGGAAATATTATTCCCTCCGAGGTGGACCTTGAACTAACCATCCGTTCTTACAAAGACGAGGTGAGAAATCACATCATCAAGGCACTTCAACGAAAAGCCAACGCCATTGCGGCATCATACAGAGTGCCGAAAGATAAATACCCGATAGTGAAACTCAAAGATGTATATACGCCTGCCCTCTATAACAATCCCGAGCTGGTTCAACAGATTATCCCGAATTTTAAAAAACTTTTCGGCAACAACAAAATTATCAAAGCTGAACCCGTTATGGGCGGAGAAGATTTCGGAAGATTTGGAAAAACCAAAGAAAAAGTACCTATTTTTATGTTTTTTGTTAGTGTGGTCAATCAAGCCAAATATGATTCCTATAAAAAAGCAGGAAAAATATTGCCATCACTACATAGTGATTTGATGATTCCCGATCCGGAACCCAGTTTGGAAACAGGAATAAAAGCCATGGTCTCAGCAGTTAAAAGCTTAAATAAATAACAGAAAAAACAAAGAAAAATGAAAAAAATCTCTTTGATACTTATCGTTCTCTTAACCTTGAGCTGTCAAGAAACGAAAAAGGAAGACACACACAACATAAACAATAACGAAAACATAACAATTGAGAAAAAAGATATCGCCCCCGTCAAATTAAACACAAAAAAAGCAGCATATCTTTATCACTTTGCCTATGAATGCATTGATCGGGAATATCCCAACAAACCGGGACAAGTTTTGGGCAACGGATCTTATCTTAAAGAGCCTCATGAGCTTCATCCTGCATTTTATGGTTGCTTTGATTGGCATTCCTCTGTTCACGGACATTGGACACTTGTTAATATTTTGAAAGAGTTTCCTGATTTCAGAGAAAGAAACGCTATCCTGAAAAAATTAAAAAACAATATTACCAAAGAAAATATCCAAAAAGAAATTGCCTATTTTGATGATAAACATAATAAAAATTATGAACGTACATATGGTTGGGCTTGGCTTCTAAAATTATCAAAGTCTTTGAAAGAGTGGAACGACCCCGAGGCAAAGCAACTATCAGAAAATCTTCAGCCTTTGGTCGAACTCATTGAAAATAAATTCTTTGAATTTCTCAATAAATTGAACCATCCTATTCGTGTTGGAGAACACTCCAATACTGCATTCGGAATGTCTTTTGCCTATGATTATGCAAAAAAATATAATGACAAATTGGCAAAGCTCATTGAAAAAAAAGCTAGGAATTTTTATTTAAACGACAAAGGGTGTCCCATTTCTTGGGAACCCGGAGGTTTTGATTTTTTATCTCCTTGTATTATTGAAGCCGATTTGATGATGAAGATATTGCCAAAAGACGAATATATCAAATGGCTGAATTCTTTTCTACCTAATTTCAGAAATAACCCGTCGAAATATCTAGAAATCGCTCAAGTAGCAGATCGATCCGATGGAAAAATGGCTCATCTCGACGGATTGAATTTTAGCAGAGCTTGGTGTCTGTATGAAATAGGAAAAAAACTAGACAACACAAAAATGACGAATTTAGCAAACAAGCATTTTAATGCCAGCTACAATAAAATGGATAGCGGAGAATATGCCGGAGCACACTGGCTTGCATCTTTTGCGCTGCATGCGCTGTTGGCAGGAAAATAAAAGAATAATTTGAAAAACTTATAAAACCCCATACAAAATGTGTTAAAATATATGATGACACAAATTTAAGTGATACATTTGTCGGTCAAGAAAGAAACACAAACAACCAACTATTCTATGAAAAATAAACATTCATTCCACATACCTGTCATGGGAGTCGCCTATACCATTGACACACCTTTAAAAGTTTCTCAATATGGCATTGACTCGGTAATTTCTCTTGTCGATAATGTCTTGTTGGAAATGCTTCGCAAAATGTATAGCAAAAAATTTGAGATTCCTTATCAGGAGATTAGTGAAAAAGCAGAAGATTTCAGAGCAAAAAGAATCACTTCATATCTCAATTTGATTCATGATCTCGCTGAAAAAAAATTCAGTGAATTCAAAACAAATACCGAAGAAAAAATTGCCGAAATTAAAGATTATTTCGATCTGCTACCCAACACATCAACACTCAAGGATGAATTCAAAGAGCTCATTACGAGTAATGTAGATTTCAATGAAGTAAAATCTTGGCTCAAAAAGCATTTGACTATGGGAAGCATTGATGTCAACATCATGACAAAGGTCGATAAAGAAAACTATCAAAACGGAGAAAAACTGTCTTCTGAATTTAATGATGCACATGCAGCACTCAGAGGCTATGCCAACAGCAAACTACAGTCGTCACTGATTCTTTCTGCCGGAATGAGTCCGAGACTGTACGGGTATATTGAAAATTTTAAAGATTTTTATCCTGATGAAAACGGAGGCATCAAAAAGAAAATCGTTCTCAAAGTCAGCGATTATAGATCGGCATTGATTCAAGGAAAATTTTTGGCAAAAAAAGGACTTTGGGTCTCAGAATATCGGGTTGAATCCGGATTGAATTGCGGCGGACACACTTTTGCAACCGATGGCTACTTGCTCGGACCTATTCTGGAAGAGTTCAGAATTCATCGACAAGAATTAAGTGAGACTGTTCACGAAATTTTTATCAAAGCATTAGAGAATAAAAGCAAACCCGTTCCAAAACAAATTCTTCCGCTGAAAGTCACCGCACAAGGCGGTGTAGGAACAGCAGAAGAACATGAATTTTTGCTGGACCACTATCAAGTGGATTCCATAGGTTGGGGCACCCCGTTTTTATTGGTTCCTGAAGCCACAACCGTTGACGATGACACCATCAATAAACTGGCTAAATCTCAAGAAAAAGATTTATATCTCAGTAATATTTCACCTTTAGGTGTTCCTTTCAATAGTTTACGGAACAGCTCCGGAACACTCAAAAAACTGGAACGTGCACAAAAAGGACGTGAAGGAAGTTCTTGCCCGAAAGAATATTTGGTTTCAAACACGGAATTTTCAGAGAAACCTATTTGCACGGCATCCAGACTATATCAACACCAAAAACTAAAAGAACTGAATGATTTGAATTTGCCGAATGATGATTATCAAACACAATATGATAAAATCATTGCGCCTGAATGTCTTTGTGTGGGACTTTCTGAACCCGCTGTAAAAACACACGATTTAGACTATAAAATCAAAGACTTTGGCACAACGGTTTGTCCCGGTCCGAATATGGCATACTTCTCAAAAATTATGAGTTTGAAAGAAATGGTAGGGCATATCTATGGCAAAGTGAATATCATCAACAAAGGCTATCGTCCGAATATGTTTGTCAAAGAATTGAATATGTATATCGATGTTCTAAACGATAAAATTAAAGAAACCAAAAATATTATTGATAAAAGACAAGAGAAATATTTATCTACTTTTGCTCGAAATTTAAACGACGGAATCAGCTATTATCAAAAGCTTTTTTCCGGAGTAAAAGATCGATTTACAGACAAGAAAAGTACCATCTGCAAAGATTTGGAAGCCAGTAAACAAAATTTAAAGCAACTTTTTCAGAAATTGGAAAAATTATCTATTGAAAAATAATATCATTTTTTGGCTGATTTATATATAATAATGATGCCATAAATTTTTAAAGCCTGCTTGAATTAAGCAGGCTTTTCTTGTTGATTATAAAATAATTAGCTCATCCAGGTATTTTCTATTTATATTAGCCCTACCTTTGCCGCACATTTTAAATAAATTTATGAATACATTTTTAGAAACCGGATTGCAGGAAGAGATTATTAAAGCAATCCAAGAATTGGGCTTTGAAAAACCTACTCCCATTCAAGCCCAAACCATTCCTCACTTATTAACATCTGACCAAGACTTAATGGGGTTGGCACAAACGGGAACAGGAAAAACAGCAGCTTTCGGCTTGCCATCTATTCAACTTACAGACACCAAAAATAAAAATACACAAACACTTGTTCTTGCCCCAACCAGAGAACTTTGCTTGCAAATCACAAAAGATTTGGAACAATATTCAAAGTATATCAATGGGCTTCATGTGGTTCCGGTTTATGGCGGTTCCAGCATTGAAAATCAAATCAAAGCGCTAAAAAGAGGCGCACAGATTGTTGTTGCCACACCCGGAAGAGCCAAAGATTTAATCAATCGGAAAAGATTAAAATTGAATCAAGTTGAACGCGTTGTTCTCGATGAGGCAGATGAAATGCTCACCATGGGATTCAAAGAAGAGCTCGATGCCATTTTAGAAGCTACACCTGAACACAAACAAACGTTATTGTTTTCCGCCACTATGTCAAAAGAAGTGGAACGCATCACCAAGAACTATATGAACAATCCGCTGAAAATTTCCGTAGCAGCTATGAATGTAGGCGTAGAAACTGTTGAACATATCTATCACATGGTCAGTGCAAAAGATCGATATGAAGTTTTGAAACGAATTGCCGATATGAATCCTGATATCTATGGTATTGTGTTTTGCCGCACACGTAGAGAAACCAAGGATGTTGCAAACAAATTAATGAATGACGGATATAATGCTGATGCACTGCACGGAGATTTGTCTCAAGCGCAGCGCGACGAAGTCATGAAACGCTTCAGAAACAAACAACTGCAGCTACTTGTTGCCACTGATGTTGCTGCCCGTGGAATTGATGTAAACAACTTGACACATGTCATCAATTATAATCTACCCGACAGCTCGGAATATTACACACACCGAAGCGGGAGAACCGGAAGAGCCGGAAAAACAGGAATATCAATTGCGATTATTCACTCCAGAGAAGGTAAGAAAATCAAAGAGATTGAAAAAATATCAGGTATCAAATTCACAAAAAAACCTGTTCCCGGCGGAGATGAAATTTGTTCTAAACAGCTTTTTGCTTTAATGGATAAAATTGTAAAAGTGAAAGTGAATGAAAAACAAATTGCTCCTTTTCTTAATGATATTTACGAGAAATTTGAACATCTGAGTCGCGAAGAACTCATTCAACATTTTGTCTCTGCAGAATTCAACAGATTTCTCGCCTATTATAAAAACGCCAGAGACATTAATATCTCCGCAGATCATAAAGAAAATAGAAGAGACAAAAAAAACAAACGCAATGATGCCAACTTAACCAGACTGTTTCTAAACGTTGGAAAAAAAGACAAGCTTACACCTTTGAGATTGATTGGAATTGTCAATAATGCTTTAGATTCCAGCAAAGCTGAAATTGGAAGAATTGATATTATGAATAATTTTTCTTTCTTCGATTTTGAACAAAAAACCGTTGCACAATTGCTGAATTCCATACATACACAAGAGTTTGAAGGGAAGAAATTATCTTTGGAAATTGCCCAAGAACAATCAGGAGGAGACAAATCTTTTTCCGGAAGAAAATCAAAAAAAGATTTTAAGAGAAAACGTAAAGACAAAAGAAGCGGAAACAAGCGCAACGGAAAAAAAGGCAGGAGAAGAAACTAATAACAGCAAATATTTGAAAAGGAGTAGCCTAGTTTTCCCAATATTGGGGCTTGGTTTCTTCTTTTTTTTGTTCCCAATATTCTTGCGTTACTCTACGTCCATCTTTGGTGAGCAACTTACGTTCAAAAATCCAAATCGTCGGATTGAAAATCATATCCGTCACACCCAAATCATATAAGGTCGGTTCTTCTTCGTCTTTCTTCTTTTTTTCGGCTGTCAGCACTTCATAGCCATTATGTTCTAGCAATTCCGTCAAAAATTTTACTCTGTTTTCATCTATACCTTTCTCTACAAAAGTCACTCTTGTATCATTTATTTCTCCAAATTGGTGTTTTCCCGCTAATGCCATAATTTGTACTATTTAAGCGTTTAATTAAAATATATTACTAATTCCTGAAATGTATTCAAATACGTTACTATATAATCCCAATACCAACAAGCCTACAATCACAATAATAAATGCTGCCTTACTATATACATCTGTTTTGAAATAAGGAATAGGATTTTCACTTCTACGCAAGAAAGCTGCTCTTATAGGCAATAAATAATAATATAGTGAGATTGTAACATTTAACACGGCAATAAAAATCAACAAATAATATCCTTTACTTGCTGCTGCCGCATACAAAAAGAATTTGGCAAAAAATCCTGCAACCGGAGGGATGCCTGCCAGTGAGAACAGAGCAATCATCAAGACCAAACTCAATCTCGGATTGGTTCTATACAAACCATTATAATCGTTGATATTTTCTTTTCCGGTTTGAAGTGAAATTACGTGAACCACGCCAAAAGCCGCAATATTCGAGAAAATATAAATCAACATAAAATATATAATTGCTTTTACGCCCAATTCATTATTTGCAAGCATTGCCAATAGAATAAAACCGGCTTGCGCGATGGATGAAAAAGCTAAAAATCGTTTCATGTTCTGTTGGCGAAGTGCGAAAATATTACCCACAAACATGGTCATAATGGAAACACCATACATCACCCAATTCCATTCTTTCTGAAAAGCCGTAAATGTGATAAACAACAAGGTCATCAATACATAAACCGCTCCTCCTTTTGAAATAACCGACAGATAGTTGGAAATAACTGTTGGTGCACCTTCATAAACATCTGCTGCCCAAAAGTGGAAAGGCACCAAAGAAATTTTAAATGCTACTCCGATAAAAATCATAATCAATCCTATGATTTCCAACAGGGGTAATTGTAAAGATTCTTTGATGACATCAAAATATATACTTCCTGCGGTGGCATAAACCAATGAAACACCGAATAGCAAAATTGCCGATGATACGGATGCCAACATAATATATTTGGTTCCGGCTTCAACAGAACGATGGTTATAAAATTCAAAAGCTGTCAGCGCAATAATTGGCATAGTTGACAATTCCAAGCCGAGATAGAACATTAAAAAATCTCCCGCAGAAATCATGAAATTCAACCCCAAAAGAGAAGTAAGAATCAGAATAAAAAATTCTGCTGTAAAATCATAGGGTAATAGTTTTTGCTTAATCCATCCCACAGACTGCAATAGAATCACAAAAACACCAAAAGCCAATATTGCTTTGAACACATGAACCAGCTTATAGGTTTTGAAAGAGCCTCCAAACAATTCTCCTTCGCTACTCGGCAAAAATGCAATGACTGTATATGCAGCAAAAAGTAACAAACTGATGTTTATTAAACTTTTTTTGTTTTTTTGCGGAAATAAGACCTCTGCCAACAGAATGAGCAAAATCACTGCCGTTAGCACCACTTCGTCTCTCATTAACATAAAACTATCTAAATTCATATCATTTATTGTTTAATCATTAAATTGATTACTCTACTAATTTTTTTTATTTATACTATCTCATCAAAGGTTGAATAAAATTGTTTACACTGTCTTGGATAAATTGCAACCACCAAAAAGGCAGGGTTCCAATCAAAGTGATAAATAACACCAAAATGATAATAGCTGTTTTCTCATACCAATATGCCTTAGGAAGTCCTTTATAAGTTTCCATAATAGGTCCAAACAACATTTTCCCTGCTAATCGCAGCATATAGACGGCAGTCACTACAATTGATGAAACGGCAAAAACCGTAAGCACTTGTTTATATAAATCTTGATTTAGAAATCCACCGACAAAAATGTTCATCTCAGCCACAAACCCACTGAATCCGGGTAGTCCGAGATTTGCCAGCGCCGCAATGACATAAGCCACTCCCAAAAATGGTACAATCCGCATTAATCCGCCCATTTCTGTGGTCAAGCGCGTGTGTGTTCTTCCGTATATCATTCCAATCAGGGCAAAGAACAAAGCAGTGATAAATCCATGTGACAGAGATTGCAACATGGCTCCGTTCCATGCAGTTTTATTAATCATCAGTAAGGCAAAAAGTACAAGTCCCAGATGGCTCACGGATGAATAGGCATTGATATATTTCAAATCTGTTTGATGAACGGCAGACAAGGCTCCATAAGTGACCCCTACAACTGCCAATATCAGGAAAAAGTCTTGCCAGAACAAGGCGCCTTCAGGCATTAGATACATGGTAAAACGAAAAATTCCATATCCTCCCAACTTCATCAATACGCCTGCATGCAACATAGAAACTGCTGTCGGTGCAGAGGCATGACCATCGGGTGACCAAGTATGAAAAGGGAACAAAGCCCCAATGGTTCCAAAACCTATGAATGCCAAGGGATAAAATATTTTTTGTGCGGCAAAATCCATTTTACGATTTGCTAATTCCATTAAATCAAAAGTTGGCTGCATTCCATCTACGCCACTATAAAAATAGATGCCCAAAAGTGCCACCAATAATAAGGCAGAAGCTCCCATCAACATTAGGGTTAATTTCATGGCGGCATATTCTCTGGGACCACTACCCCAAATACCTATCAAAAGATACATGGGAATTACGGCAATTTCATAGAATACAAACATGGTGAATAGGTCCAGCGAAATAAAGAACCCGTAAACTCCTGATGCCAAAACAATCAGAGAAACAAAAAATTCTTTAGGCAAATCGTCTATTTTCCAAGAAACGAATGTTCCTGCAATCACGATTAGAGTTGTCAATAGTATCATCAAAACAGAAACTCCATCAACACCAATGTGATAATAGGCATTGAATTCTGAAAACCATGGCACTTTTTTGGTAAACAACATAATTGCATCGTTTCCGGAACTTCTTGCATTCATATATTGAATAATCAAATTGACCGACATTGCCAGCTGCACCAACATTCCCACTAATGTAATCACTCTTGCCTGTTCCAGTTTTTTGACAAACATCAATGCTATTACAATCAGCACCGGAACTACTACAAATAAGGTTAATATATCCATCTTTTTATTATTTAATCGTTGAATCGTTGAATCATTAAATTGATTCCACGATAATATCTAATCTTTTTATCTATAATATACAATCAGTAATACAATTGCCACTACACCTGACACAAAATACATGGCATAGTCTTGCATACGCCCTGATTGAATGTTTTTTGTTTTATCTGATGTTTTTTCAACTGTTACTCCTAATAAATTCATAAAACCGTCAATCACATTTCTATCAAACCAAGCAATTGGTTTTGAGACCCTATCAAAAATAATTTTATGTGTGACAAACAAATACAGTTCATCAAAATAGAACTTATCTTTTGCCCATTTATAACCTATTCCAAAGGTGCCGGCTACTTTTTCGGGTATTTTGGTTTCTTTATAATACATGATATACGCCAAGAAAATGCCTAAAGCGGCAATCGCAATAGATCCGATGACTAATGGGCTGCCCCAATGAATATGTCCGTGAAAGCCCATTCTGTCTGCAGAAACATATTCTGAAAAAGGAATGAATCCGGCTGTCGCTGCCATAAGAGCAAGAAAAATCAAAGGCAATGCCATCGCAAAAGGAGCTTCATGAGGTGTATGCTCATATGTTGTTTGCTTATTATGAAATATTCTAAAATACAGTCTAAACATATAAAAGGCTGTCATTCCTGCCACTAAAAATCCTACAAACCAAATGACCTTATTATATTCCCAAGCCGCAGTCAATATTTCATCCTTACTGAAAAAACCTGCAAAAGGCGGAATGCCTGAAATTGCTAAGGCTGCAATTAAGAAAGTCCAATTGCTAATGGGTAAATATTTGTGTAAGCCTCCCATTTTTTCCATATAATTACTATGAACGGCATGGATAATCGCACCGGCGGCTAAAAACAACAAGCCTTTGAACATAGCATGTGTGAATAAGTGAAACATTCCCGCCATATATCCCAAGCCTTCGTGTCCGTCATAGCCTGAAACACCAAGCGCCATCATCATATAGCCTATTTGCGACATGGTTGAAAATGCCAATACACGCTTGATATCTTCTTGGGTTAATGCAATGATTGCTGCAAACAAAGCAGAAAACGTTCCGACTGTTGCCACAACGCTTAAAGCAAATCCATCATCAAAACTATGGAATAACGGGAAGAGTCGCGCCACCAAATAGACTCCGGCAACAACCATGGTTGCTGCGTGAATCAAAGCGGAAACGGGTGTTGGTCCTTCCATGGCATCCGGCAACCAAATGTGTAGGGGAAACATTGCAGATTTTCCCATACCTCCGATGTACACCAGAACTAAAGCCCAAGTAAACACAGACAATCCCATGAACACCGGTATTTGATTTGCCATAATGGTTTGTATGGTTTGGCTATTATTCAGGGTTTCAAAATCAAAACTTTGACCGAAATATCCCACCATCAAAATACCAATCAAAAAAAACATATCGGCAAAACGAGTCACAATAAATGCTTTTTTTGATGCTGAAACTGCCGATGGTGTTTCAAAATAATACCCAATCAATAGGAAAGACGATACGCCTACCAACTCCCAAAATATATAAATCAGAAATAGATTAGATGAAAGCACTAAACCCAGCATTGAGAAGGTGAACAAAGACAGATAGGCAAAAAATCTTGTAAATCCCGTGTCTTTATGCATATAGCCTATGGAATAGATATGCACCATGAACGAGATAGTGGAAACCACAATCAGCATCATCACGGAGATTGGATCGACAATAATGCCTATATCAATGGCCAGCTTGTCTGAAAAATTCACCCAGCCTTCTTTGATCATCACTTTAACAGGTTCGTATCCTTCGTGCCCTCCTCCGTGCATAAAGAAATATTTATAAGCTGTATATATGGACAGTGCGAAGACCGTTCCTAAACTTGCCGTTCCAATATAACCGGAGAGGGGTTCTTTCAGTTTTCTGTTAAATAGTCCCAAGAATAGGAATGTAAGAATGGGAATAAGCGGAATGAGATATACGTAATTAAATTCGTTCATTTTTTTAAAATTTTAATGCTTCAAAGTTTTAACTCCTTTGACGTCCACACTATCGGTCAGTCTGTATAGATGTAATATTATTGCCAACGCCAAAGCGGTTTCTGCTGCAGCCAGTGCAATAATGAACAGTGAAAAAATCTGCCCTTGCAAAATGTCAGGGGATAAATATTTGTTGATGGCTACGAAGTTTACGGCTTCTGCATTAATCATCAACTCCAAAGACATCAACATCGAAATCAGATTTGTTCTGGTCAGGAAACCATAAATTCCGACAAAAAACAATATGGTTGTCAATGTCATTATCTCAAATAAAGTTACGCCTTCAATCATAATTTAATTTTTTTCTTGTTTAGCTAATTTTTTTGCTTTGGCAATCACAATAGCACCAATCATTGCTGCTAATAACAGAATGGAGACCACCTCAAAGGGTAATACATATCCTCCGGCTTCATAGCTCAACAGTTTCTCTCCAACTTGTTCAACCGTGGTCACCGTTGCCTCGTTTGACTGATTGATTCCTTGATAGGAATAGATGGCGTAGATCGCCAACATAGCCGTTCCCACAGTGATGATTACAGGCAATATTTTCCAATTTCCGGGAATACTTCTTATCGGTTCTCCTATTTTGTCTGTCAGCATAACGGCATAGATTAACAATACCATAATGCCGCCTGCATAAACAGATAGTTGCACAGCGCCCATGAAGTTATATTCCATCAGAAAATATAAACCTGAAACAGCCAATAACACAAACAACAAATACATTGTTGCTCTATACAATTTATTGGTGGCGACACTCATAATGGCAAAGCCTACAATAATTGCTGATAGTATATAAAATATTATTTTTTCCATAGTCATTTATTCTTCAACTCCCGCCATCAGTTTGGATCCGGGACGATTTAATACTTTGGTTAATTGAGAACGATCATAAGTTGAATTATGAAAATTCGTAGACCACATAATCGCATCGGTCGGACATGCTTGAACGCATAAATTGCACATCGTGCACATGCCTAAATGATAAATATGTTGGTCTATTTGCTTCACTTTTTTTCCGGTTTCTTCATTCAGCACCCTATCCCATACAATCTCTATGGATCCGTTGGGGCAAGCTATTTCACATGCTTGACAACCGGTGCAACGGTGTTCGTTGTCATCGTTATGCCACATCACCACTTCTCCTCTGAATCTATCTGAAACGATTGCCGGTTCTTCAGGATATTGACGGGTGATGGTATATTTTCTTCCTATGATTGACGGGAAAAAATATCCGCCGGTAATTTTCATTCCGGTCATCAGGGTTTTTACACCGTTAAAAATATTTCCTATATAACTCATAAATCTAATCTTTACAATATCACATTATAGTAAACTAAAACTGCCATCAACACTATATTCACCAACCCAATGGGCAACAAATATTTCCATTCCAAGGTCAACAACTGATCAATTCTAAGACGTGGAAATGTCCAACGGAACCACATCAACAGGAATATCATACCTGCAATTTTGACAAAAAACCAGATGAATCCCCAAAGCGGTTGCCAAGGCAAACTGTCCGTGATTCCGAAAGGAGCCAACCATCCGCCAAAAAACAGAGTAACGGCAACAGATGATATGATGAACATATTGATAAATTCTGCCAAGAAAAAATAGGCAAATCCCATTCCTGAATATT